>DASSUA010000140.1:0-2676 GCA_035707525.1 Pseudonocardiaceae bacterium | reverse complement strand
GTTGCCGGTCGGCCCCCAGATGCTGGCGGCGGCCGACCGCATCGCCGGCGACTACCCTCGCGGGCCCTGACAGGCTTTCTGGATCTTGATGTGGGTCCAGCACGGTGAGTTCGAACCTCCGGGTCGAGGGCCGGTACCTGTCGTATGGCGGCAAGCGGTTCATGATCGTTATGTGGCGCGGGGTGCGCGGCAGAAAGACGCAGAACCGTCGCCTTCCGGCCAGTTCCGCCGGGCTCCGGGACCAGTGGGTGTGCCCGCGGGTCGCGACCAGGGTGGGACTTGGCGCGGCGCCGCCAGCCGGAGGCCACCCGGCGGCCTGCCGCTGGCGGGCCGGCGATACACCACCGTTCATGATCACCGATTGGTGCGGCTCTTCTGCGGGGACTGGAATTACGGCGCTGCCGCAGGGCGGCTCTATGGGGGGTGGTTCGTGACCGTCGTTTCGGCAGCACGAGCCACGCTCAGCACGGTTCCCGGCACCACAACAAACGATCATGAACCACCCCACCGCGGCCAGCGCGGATCCGCGCCACCACGCCCCTCCCCCGCAGCGCCACACCCACCGACAACCAACAACGACAAACCCCCGAGCTTCCCGTGACCGACTGATCAACGACACACCGACCGGTTGACCAATCAGTCACATCACCCCGCAAAGCCATACCCGAGCCTCCCGCCACCCCCCGCACCCGGCACCGACCCACGCCGGCCGAACCCATCCCTGCAGAAGAGCCGCACCCATCGCCGTTTCGGTGCCACCAACCTGCCACCAACCGCGCTGAGCGCGGCTCACGGCACCGAAATGGTGATGGGTGCGGCTCCATTGGTAGGGAGTGGTCTCTGTCGGCCGGTGGCGGGCGGCCTTTGAGGTGTGGTGCGGGTGTGCGGCGGGTGATGTCGAACCGTCGACTCGTCCGGTCAAGCCCGTCCCGCCGGGCTTCGGTGACCGATGGTGAGTAAACGGTCGCGGCCGGTGCGGGGTTCGGCGCGGCGCCGCCGGCCGGCGGCCGCTCCCGCCCCAAACTCCGTTCAAGATCACCGAAAGTGTGAAGTCACCATTCACTTTCGCGCCCATGCTGCATGGTGGGCCCACACTTCAGCGATCTTGACCGGGTGCTGGTTCAGTCACGTGACCGGGCTGGGACCCGTCCCGCCTCACCGATCGAGTTTCGTCACCGACCGTGCCCGTCTAGGCCCGCATTCGCCCTCACCGGTGACGTTCAGTCAACACACTCGGGACGCACCAGCTCGATGACCAGGCAAGTTGCCGCGCTATCTGATCGGATAGCCGGTACTGGTGCGACTTGCGATGCTGGGACAACCGGACCGGCTCGCCGGGAAGGTCGTCATCCCCAGGAACACCGCGCTAACGGCGGGGCCGCCGGCACGCGTTCCACCAGCGGCGCGCCCGTCCGCCCAGGTACAGCGCGTGGCGCGAGGCGGCGAGGCGTTCCGGCCTGCCGAGCGTCGCGACGAGCTGCTGCGCGGCGCCATGCAGGTCCTCGTTCCTGAGCTGTCCCTTGGGGCGGACCGGCAGCCGGCCGGCGCCGACCCGGTCGAGCAGGAAGACCACGTACGGCAGCGGCGTGCCCGGCGCCTCCGGCGAGCGGCTCAGGCATGCCCGCATGAGCAGGTCGGCGATGTTCTCGTCGGTGAACGGGAACTGCTCGGCCAGCTGCCGGGTGAGCCGCTCGACGGCCGGCTGGTCGGGTGCGAGACGCAGGAACGCGGCGAGGACGAACTCGATCGCCGCCGGGCGGTACCGCGGCGGAACGCCGCCGATCGCCGCGAGCGCGGCCTCGGGCTGGGCCGACTCGTCGAGCACGCGCAGCCAGTCCCCGCATCGCGGGCCTGGCACCCGCTCGAGCACCTCCAGTAGCCGCGGATCGGCCGGCAGACCGGCGCCGCGGTTGTCGAGCCGGTCGATCACCAGCTCGCCGGCAACCGACGCGACGAGCTCGTCGCAGCCCGGGTCGGGCCGGTCGGCGCTGATCGCGGCGGCGAGGAAGTCGAGCCGTTCGGCGAGCTTGAGCCGGGCGGCGGTGTCGGCGAGAACCCGCAGCCGCTCCTCGTCCGCCAGCCACGGGACCACCCGCAGCGCCAGCTCGGTGGCGGTGGTCGGGCTTTCCCCGCGCAGCACCCCCAGCAGCAGCTCCGGCGGGCGCAGTGCCCACACGAACGGCGCGACCAGGCCGGGCTCGCCGGCGAGCCTGGTGAGGACCGGACGGGTGTCCGCCGGCAGCGCGGCCAGCCGGTTGGCCAGCGCCCGCGCCCGCCACAGCTCGGGCAGCTCGGTCGCGTCGCTGATCGCCAGGCAGGCGCCCGGGGCCGCGTCGAGCAGGGCGTCGACGGCGGCCCGGCCGGCCTCCCCGGACCTCGCGCACGCCGCGAGCATGGTGACGGCGCTGTGGCCACCGAGCCCGGTGAGCCGCTCCGGCGTTGCCGAGTTCGCCCGCACCAGGCCCTCGACCAGCGCGATCGTGAAGTGCTCCGGCATGCCGGCGCACCGGCCGATGACGAACTCGAGGGTCTGCCGCTGCGGCGAGCCGGCGGTGGCGTGGGCCGTGGTCTGAGCTGTGCCCTGGGCTAGGTGGGCGGCGAACTCGCACAGCAGCGGCGGCGGCAGGCTCGGCGCCGAGGCCTCCAGCGCGTCCCACGCCGCGACGTCGGGCTCGG
>DASSUA010000139.1:0-5580 GCA_035707525.1 Pseudonocardiaceae bacterium | reverse complement strand
CTGGGCGGCGTCGCCGAGGCCGAGCGGGTCGTTGCCGCGGAAGCGGCGCGCGGACGTCCAGTCCTGACCGGGCCGAAGCTCGCGCAGCGCCCGGTCCAGCGTGGACAGCCCGGCGGCGATCCGCGGGTCGCCGAACGCCTGCTGAGCGAGCGCGGCCAGTTCGGCGCGCTGCTGCTCGGTCATCGAGTTGAGCATCCGCGCGGCGGCGGCGGCGCGGGCGGCGAGCAGGTCGATCAGCTCGTCGACGGTGCGCGGGTTCTCCGGGAAGAACTCGCCGTGCTCGGCCATGAACCGCTCGAACAGCTGCGGCGTGGCCGGGTCGCCGCGGGCGTGCGCGGCGAGCAGCTCGTTGAGCGCGGCCAGCATCCGGGCCACCCGCTCGACGTCGGCACGGTCGACCTGCTGCAGCGCCTGCCGGATGCCGCGGAAGCGCGACTCGATCAGTTCCGTGCCGAGCAGCTCGCGGATCCGCTCGTAGAGCTCGCGGGCCTCGCCGGAGCGCCAGTCGTACTCGGCGAGGTCGTTGACGGCCGCGGCGGTGCCGGCCGGCAGCGCGTCCAGCCGGGCCTCGGCGAAGCGGGCGTCGTCGGACGGGTCGGCGAACAGCTCCCGTCGCTCCGCGGCGAGCGCGCGGTCCAGCAGCTCGCGGACCTCCCGCAGCGTGCCGTCGAGCCGGTGCCGGCGCTGCAGCCGCGACCGCCGCTGCCACAGCCGCCTGGTCAGCTCGTCGAGACCGGGACGGTCGCCGACGCCGCGGCGCAGCAGCTCGCGCAGCGCCGCCGCGGGGCTCGAGCCGGACATGACGTCCTCGCCGATCGCGTCCAGGGCGGCGCGCAGGTCGACGGGCGGCGCGAGCGGGTCCGGACCGCCGGTGAACGGTCCGTACGAGTAGCGCTCCGGCTCGAAGGCTGAACTCATGACGGCTGGTAGGTGAAGTTGCCGTCGCTGGCGTTCTTGTCCAGCTGGCGGTGCAGGTACAGCGACTCCAGAGCCAGCTCGACGGCCGACGCGATGCGCCCGGCCGGATCGGTCGGCGCGACCCCGAGCCGCTTGGCGACCTCGTGCAGCACCGGAAGCTCCGGCAGCGCGGCCAGCACGTCGGCCGCCGGCACCTGCTCGCCGGTCACCACCGGATGCCCGTCGGCCACCGCCTCGGCGATCGGGGCCAGGTCGAGCCGGCCCAGCCGGGCCCGCGCCGTGTCGGCGACCGCGCGGCGCAGCAGGTGCGTCAGATGCTCGCCCTCGCGGCCCTCCTCGCCGGCCTCGAACTCCAGCTTGCCGCGCAGCACGGCCGGCACCGCCTGCAGGTCGACCGGCCGGGCCACCGCGGGCCGCTCACCGGTCAGCGCCGAGCGGCGCAGCGCCGCCGCGGCGAGCACCTCGGCCGCGGCGATCGCGAACCGGGCGGACACGCCGGAGCGCTGGTCGACCGCCGGCGACTCGCGAAGCATCCGCACGTACCGCGCGAGGACCTCGACCAGGTGGTCGTCGACGACGGCGACCAGGTGCGCCTCCTGCCTGGCGACCGCCATCTCGGCGCGCAGCGTCCGCGGGTAGTGGGTGCGCACCTCGGCACCGAACCGGTCCTTGAGCGGGGTGATGATGCGGCCGCGGTTGGTGTAGTCCTCCGGGTTGGCGCTGGCCACCAGCAGCACGTCCAGCGGTAGCCGAAGCGGGTAGCCACGGATCTGGATGTCGCGCTCCTCCATCACGTTCAGCAGCGCCACCTGGATCCGCTCGGCCAGGTCGGGCAGCTCGTTGATGGCCAGGACGCCGCGGTGGGAGCGCGGCACGAGCCCGAAGTGGATGGTGTCCGGGTCGCCGAGGCTGCGGCCCTCGGCGACCTTGACCGGGTCCACGTCGCCGACCAGGTCGGCAACGCTGGTGTCCGGGGTGGCCAGCTTCTCGGCGTACCGCTCGCTGCGGTGCCGCCACGCCACCGGCAGCTCGTCGCCCAGCTCCGCGGCGCGCCGCCGCGAGGCCGGCGTGACCGGCGCGTACGGGTGCTCGCCGAGCTCGGCGCCGGCGATGACCGGCGTCCACTCGTCGAGCAGCCGCTCCAGCGAGCGCAGCAGCCGGGTCTTGCCCTGGCCGCGCTCGCCGAGCAGCACGACGTCGTGCCTGGCCAGCAGGGCGCGTTCCAGCTGCGGCAGCACGGTCCGGTCGAAGCCGACGATGCCCGGCCACGGGTTCTGCCCGCCGGACAGGGCGGCGAGCAGGTTCTCGGCGATCTCGGCCTTGACGCCGCGCAGCTCGTGCCCGCTCGCGCGCAGCTCCCCCACGGTGCGCGGCAGGCCGGCCGGGACGGCTGGAGGGATGTTCACACCGAACACGCTACGCCCGGCCAGCAGGCAGTCCGCCGGCCTGCGAACAGGCTCATAGGCCCGTTCGAGCCTGATCGCCGACAATGGCCGGATGGCGAACGGGTACCTCGAGGACCGTCCGGCTGGCTTCGGCCAGTTCCCACTGATCGGCGACTACGGCTTCCTCTCCGACTGCGAGACGACCGCGCTGGTCTCCCCGAGCGGCAGTATCGAGTGGCTGTGCCTGCCCCGGATGGACTCGCCGAGCGTGTTCGGATCGATTCTGGACCGCGACGCCGGCCGGTTCCGCATCTACCCGACCGGGGTCGACGTGCCGTCGGCACGGCGTTACATCCCGGGGACGATGGCGCTGGAGACCAGCTGGTGGACACCAGGCGGCTGGCTCGTGGTCACCGACGTCCTGCTGATCGGTCCGTGGCACCACGACCAGCACCGCTCCGACACGCACCGCCGGGCGCCGACCGACTACGACGCCGACCACGTGCTGCTGCGCACGATCAAGTGCGTGACCGGCCAGGTGCAGGTCCGGATGGACTGCGAGCCGGTGTTCGACTACGGGCGCGTCCCGGCCAGGTGGGAGTACGCCAACGCGGGCTACCACGAGGCATTCGCCCGCGCCGACGGCGTCGAGCTTTGCCTGACGACCGACCTCAACGTCGGGTTCGAGGGCTCGCTGGCGACCGCGCGGACGTTGCTCAAGGAGGGCCAGACCCGATACGTCGCCCTGTCCTGGAGCGAGCATTCCCCGCCGCGCACCTACCAGGAGGCCAAGGCCCGGCTGCGCTGGACGTGCCACCACTGGCAGCACTGGCTGGACCGCGGCCACTTCCCGGACCACCCGTGGCGCAGCTTCCTGCAGCGCAGCGCCCTGACGCTCAAGGGGCTGACGTTCGCGCCGACCGGGGCGATGGTCGCCGCGGCCACCACGTCGCTGCCGGAGACCCCGGGCGGGGTGCGCAACTGGGACTACCGCTACACGTGGGTCCGCGACGCGACGTTCACCCTGTGGGCGCTGTACACGCTGGGCTTGGACTGGGAGGCCGACGACTTCTTCTGCTTCGTCAGCGACGTCGCCCAGGCCGAGGGCGGCGACCTGCAGATCATGTACGGCGTCGACGGCGAACGCGTGCTGACCGAGTCGACGCTGGACCACCTCTCCGGCTACGACGGCGCCCGCCCCGTGCGCGTCGGCAACGCCGCCTATGCCCAGCACCAGCACGACGTGTGGGGCGCGGTGGTCGGGGCGATCGACCTGCACACCCGGGCCCACCAGCGCCTCGACGACCGGCTGTGGGGCATCGTGCAGACCCAGGTCGAGCGCGCGTTGGAGCGCTGGCGGCATACCGACCAGGGCATCTGGGAGGTGCGCTCGGAGCCGCAGCACTTCACCTCGTCCAAGGTCGCATGCTGGATGGCCGCCGACTCGGGCGCCCGGCTCGCCGAGGGCCGGGGCGAAGGCAAGATCGCGGCCGCCTGGCGGCAGGCGGCCGAGGAGATCCACGCCGACGTCCTGGCCAACGCGCTCGACGACCGCGGGGTGTTCACCCAGCACTACGGCACCAAGGCGCTGGACGCCTCGGTGCTGCTGATCCCGCTGCTGGGCTTCCTGCCCGGCGACGATCAGCGCGTGCGCGACACCGTGCTGGCGATCGCCGACGAGCTGTCCGAGGACGGGATGGTCCTGCGCTACCGCGTCGACCAGACCGAGGACGGGCTCGCCGGCGAGGAGGGCACCTTCACGATCTGCTCGTTCTGGCTGGTGTCGGCGCTGGTGATGATCGGCGACCTGGCCCGGGCCAGGGAGCTGTGCGAGAAGCTGCTGTCCTACGCCAGCCCCCTGCAGCTCTACGCCGAGGAGATCGACCCGCACACCGGCCGGCACCTTGGCAACTTCCCGCAGGCCTTCACCCATCTGGCGCTGATCAACGCGGTGATGGCGGTGATCAGGGCCGAGCAGGCCGAGCTCACCAAGCGGCTGGGTTCGCGCCGCGAGCCCGACCGCTCGGCCCAGGTGCGCCCGAAGGGGTAGCTTCCGGGGTAGCCGACCGCCGTTGGGAGGGTGGAGTTGGCAACCGAAGGGGTGCTGCGTGCCGAGTTCTCTTACCGGCCGCGAACCGCAGACGCGCTCGACGCGCTGTACGTGGCGCACCCGCGGCAGCGCGACAAGATCAGCGGCCTGCTCGGGGTGTCGATCATCGGTGCGCTCCTGGGCGTGGTCGCCGCGATCGCGGGGGCCGCCGTGCCGGTGTGGGTGACGTGCCTGGTGGTGGCGGCGCTGGCGCTCGTGGCGCTCGGCTGGTGGGCGCTCGCCCAGTGCCGCGGCAGCGTGTTCAGCGCCGGCCCCGCCATGGTCCACGTCGACGACCGCGGCCTGCTGGTGCGGCCGGCTGGCGCCCATGGGGCGCTCGTGCCGTGGTCGTCGCTGCGCGGCTGGGGCGAGACCGACCGGGTCATCGTGCTGTTCTCGGAGGAGCGCGGCGGCCCGCTACATGTGATCCCGGCGGCCGCGGTGCGGTCGTCGGAGTCGGCGACGGCCTTCCGCGAGCTGCTGCAGTGGCACCTGGGCAAGCCCAAGCCCTGAGAGCCTGTTGGCGAACCCCGCTGCCGGCGCCCCCGGCGGGGGTTCACCAACAGGCTCTGAGAGTTGCGCTTGCGGCGCAATCCGCTGCCGGCGACGCCAGGTTGTGGAAGGTTGCTCGGCATGCGGGAGTTCCGGTTCGGGGTCAACATCGGCGACGGCGAGGGGCTGCTGGAGTTCGCCAAGCAGGTCGAGCGGCTCGGGTTCGACACGCTGCTCGCGGCCGATCATCTCGGCGCGCCGTCACCGTTCCCGCAGCTGGCGGCCGCCGCCGCGGTCACCGAGCGGATCCGGCTCGGCACCTACGTGGTCAACGTGCCGTTCTGGAACCCGTCGCTGCTGGCCAGGGAGTTCGCCACGGTCGACGTGATCAGCGGCGGCCGGGTGGAGGTCGGCCTCGGCTCCGGGCACATGAAGTCCGAGTTCGACGCGGCCGGCATCCCGTGGGCCCGCTTCGGCGCCCGCGCCGACCGGCTGGCGAGCACGATCGAGGAACTGGACCGGCTGTTCGACGAGGGCGGCCAGCAGCCGCTGCCCGTGCAGCGGCCGCGGCCGCCGCTGCTGGTCGGCGGCACCAGCGACCGGGTGCTCTCGATCGCGGCCGAGCACGCCGACATCGTCGCGTTCGGCGGCATCTTCCAGGTCAAGGGCGCCGAGCCCGGCCGCTTCCGGCTGGCC
>DASSUA010000138.1:0-3862 GCA_035707525.1 Pseudonocardiaceae bacterium | reverse complement strand
GCCAGTCTCGCCGTCCCGCCGGGCTCCCGGTGACCAACGGTCAGCAAACGGTCGCGGCAGGTGCAAGATTCAGCCCTGCGCCGCCGGCCGGCAGCCGTAACTGGCCCTACCCGGCTGCGCCGCCGGCCGGCGGCCCTAACCGGCTCCATCCTGGCCCAACTCCCGTCGATGATCACCAAAAGTGTGAAGCCACCATGCACCTTCGCGCCCAGACTGCATGGTTACCTCACACTTTCAGCGATCTTGATCGCTAGATGGCCGATCATGTGACTGACTGTGCCCGTCCACCCCACAATGGCAACCAGGGGTAATCGCACTGGCACTTTGCGGTGATTGCCGAAGCCGGAGGAGCTCATGATCACCGTTTCGGTGCCGTGAGCCGCGCTGAACGCGGCTGGTGGCACCAAAACGACGATCATGACGCCCCAGCGCATTGGTCCCGTCGTCCCTGCCCGGTGTCGGACTCTGCGATCACCCAGAGGTGCCTCACGGTTACCGATGGTCGCCCCCTGCGCGGTGCCCGATGACGGCCCGACACTGCGCAGGTCGGTGGGTGAAGTAGGTCCGCCATGGGCTCTGCGGCGGGGACCCGGCAGCGCACCCTCCACTGCTGTCGACCCTTCGGACCGTGGGCATCATCCGCTCGCACCCCCGCAGGTGGGCGTCAATCGCTCCATACCCCTCGGACCGTGGGCATCATCCGCCCCGGACCCTCGGACCGTGGGCATCATCCGCCCCAGACCCTCGGACCGTGGGCGTCATCCGCCCCAGACCCTCGGACCGTGGGCATCATCCGCCCCCGCACCCTCAGAACGTGGGCATCATCCGCCCGCACCCTCGGAACGTGGGCGTCAATCGCTTCGCTACACGAAGCGTGGGCGTCATTCGATCCGGGACCGGGCACGTGGGCGTCACCCGATCCCCTGGTGTCGCCGCGACGACCGGCTTCGCTCACACAGCGACGCCATGATCGCTCACAGCTACCGACCAACCGGCACCGACCCTCCACAAAGCCCGCACGCGACGGCGATCATGGACCGAGTTGCCAAGGTGAGCCGGGTTACGGCGGGCCGACCCCGTGGCATACCACCGAATCCCCGCACCGGCCACGAAACCGGTACACAACCCTCAGCCACCGGCGCCGCGGGATGGCGTGAGCTTTAGGTCACCCCACCGGGACACGTATCGCGTTGACCAGGACAAACCCGAGTGACCGGCGCGAGAATGTCGGTTCGAACCCCGACGAAGGGACACCGATCATGCGCGCACCCACGAGGGACGACAGGTTCTCGTTCGGCCTGTGGACCGTCGGCTGGCCGGGTCGTGACCCGTTCGGGGACGCCACCAGGCCGGCGCTCGACCCCGTCGAGTCGGTGCACCGGCTGGCCGAGCTCGGCGCCTACGGCGTCACGTTCCACGACGACGACCTGATCCCGTTCGGGTCGGCGCCGGCCGAGCGGGACCGGTGCGTCGCGCGGTTCCGGGACGCGCTCGCCGGGACCGGGCTGGTGGTACCGATGGTCACCACGAACCTGTTCACCCACCCCGTCTTCAAGGACGGCGGCTTCACCAGCAACGATCGTGACGTGCGCCGCTTCGCGCTGCGCAAGGTGCTGCGCAACATCGAGCTCGCCGCCGAGTTGGGCGCGCGGACCTACGTGCTGTGGGGCGGCCGGGAGGGCGCCGAGTACGACGCGGCCAAGGATGTGCGGGCCGCGCTGGACCGGTATCGCGAGGCGATGAACGTGCTGACCGGGTTCGTGGTCGACCGCGGCTACCAGCTCCGCTTCGCGATCGAGCCGAAGCCGAACGAGCCGCGCGGCGACATCCTGCTGCCGACGGTGGGCCACGCGCTGGCGTTCATCTCGACCCTGGAGCGCGCCGACCTGGTCGGCGTCAACCCCGAGGTCGGCCACGAGCAGATGGCCGGGCTGAACTTCGTGCACGGGATCGCCCAGGCGATGTGGCACGGCAAGCTGTTCCACATCGACCTCAACGGGCAGCGCGGCGTCAAGTACGACCAGGACCTGGTGTTCGGCCACGGCGACCTGCTGAACGCGTTCAGCCTGGTCGACCTGCTCGAGCACGGCGGACCGGACGGCGGCCCGGCCTACGACGGCCCGCGCCACTTCGACTACAAGCCCTCGCGCACCGAGGACCTCGACGGGGTCTGGGCCTCCGCCGCCGCGAACATGCGCAGCTACCTGCTGCTCAAGGAACGCGCGGCGGCGTTCCGCGCCGACCCCGAGGTGCAGCGCGCGCTGGCGAGCTCGCGGGTGACCGCGCTCGCCGTACCGACCCTGGCGCCCGGCGAGGGCCACGACGACCTGCTGGTCGACACTGCCCTGGAGTCCTTCGACGCCGGCAAGGCCGGCGAGGCCGGATACGGGTTCGTGGCACTGAACCAGCTCGCGCTGGAGCACCTCGTGGGCGCGCGGCGCGCATGACGGCCGGCCCGACCCTGGTCGCCGGCGTCGACTCGTCGACCCAGTCGTGCAAGGTCGTGGTCCGCGACGCGGCGACGGGCGAGCTGGTAAGGCACGGGCGCGCGGGGCACCCGGACGGCACCGAGACCGATCCCGAGCACTGGTGGCGCGCCCTGCAGGACGCCGCCCGCGACGCCGGCGGCCTCGACGACGTCGCCGCGATCAGTGTCGCCGGCCAGCAGCACGGCATGGTCTGCCTGGACGAGCGCGGCCGCGTCGTGCGTCCGGCGCTGCTGTGGAACGACACCCGCTCGGCCCGCGCCGCGGCCGAGTTGGTCGCCGAGCTGGGCGCCGAGCAGTGGGCGGACGCGGTCGGGACCGTCCCGGTCGCGTCGCTGACCGTCACGAAGCTGCGCTGGCTGGCCGAGCACGAACCGGTGCACGCGGCCAGGACCGCTGCGGTGTGCCTGCCCCACGACTGGCTCACCTGGCGGCTGCGCGGCGCCGTCGGCCTGGACGAGCTGACAACCGACCGCTCGGACGCCTCCGGCACCGGGTACTTCGACGCCGCGACCGACGGCTACCGCAGGGACCTGCTCGAGCTGGCCCTCGGCCGGGACGCCGTGCTGCCGAGGGTGCTCGGCCCGCGCGATCCGGCCGGCGACCGCTCCGGCCCGGGAGCCGACGGCCGCCTCGGCCCGGGATCCGGCTGCCGCTTCGGCCCGGGATCCGGCTGCCGCTTCGGCCCCGGAGCCGGCGACAACGCCGCCGCGATGCTCGGCGTGCACGCCGGCAACGACACCGTCGTCTCGCTCGGCACGTCGGGCGTCGTCACCGCCAGGCACGACCGCCGCAGCGCCGACCCGACCGGGATCATCGCCGGCTTCGCCGACGCCACCGGCGCCTTCCTGCCGCTGGTCTGCACGCTCAACGCGGCGCGGGTGCTCGACGTGGTCGCCCGCCTGCTCGACGCCGACCTCGCCGAACTGAGCGACCTCGCGCTGGCGGCGCCGCCGGGCGCCGACGGCGTCGTGCTGGTTCCCTATCTGGAGGGTGAGCGGACGCCCAACCTGCCGGACGCGACCGGCGCGCTGCACGGGCTCACGCTGCGCAACGCGACGCCGCCGAACCTCGCCAGGGCCGCCGTCGAGGGGATGCTGTGCGGGCTGGCGGCCGGGCTGGAGGCGCTGACCGGGCACGGCATCCCGGTGTCGACCGTGCGCCTGATCGGCGGCGCTGCGGCCTCCCCCGCGGTTCGTCACATCGCGCCCACGGTCTTCGGCGTGCCCGTCACCGTGCCGCCGCCGGGCGAGTACGTCGCCGACGGCGCCGCGCGGCAGGCCGCCTGGGTAATCGGCGGACAGTCCGAACCGCCCGACTGGAGCGCCGCCCTCGGCAAAGCCAGACGCTACGAAGGCCCGGCCACCCCCGGCCTG
>DASSUA010000137.1:0-4123 GCA_035707525.1 Pseudonocardiaceae bacterium | reverse complement strand
GTCGTGGTTCCGCTCGACGGTTCATGCCTTACCGGGACCGGGCCGTGGGCTCGGGTGTGACGGTCGAGCAGGTCAGCCCGCCGGTGGGCGCCGCGCCAGTGCTGGTCTGTCGCTCATCGGGGGTCCGGGCGTGCGGCCCAGCGGTGTCCCTGGTCGGCCAGCCGCAGGCGAGCCCCCGGCCACCGTTGAGCGAAGGGCACCTTCGTCAAAACCTATTGAGTCGAGGCGCCCTTCGCTCAACCAGGCGAAGTCCGGCGAAGACCGGTAACCACGCCGGCACATCGCGTGATCACGAGCCAGGCGAATCGATCAAGAAGAGCGCGGGGATCCGTGATCATCGCCGTCAACGGGCCATGGTGAAGCCGCCCAGAGCGAGCCGCTAGGCGCAGGGTTGGGTGTTGACGACAGGTCCCTCCGGAAGAGGGTGGTCGTTGCCCGCCGGAAGAGGGTTGCGGCTCGCGCCCGGTGCGTCGGTTGGTGTGCGGGTTGGCGCCGGCGGCTGGTCATGATCGCCATTTTGGTGCGATGAACCGCGCTCAGCGCGGCTCTCGGCACCCAAACGGCGATCATGGTCTCCAGCTACCGGCTACCAGGCACCGGGCCTTCCACCAGGGCCGCACCCTTCGGCGATCATGACTGGGCGCCGGCCCGGTGGTGCGGGAGGCGTGCTGGTGGCTGGGCTGACCCCGGGCCCCGGTGGCGCTTCCAAGGTGCCCCGTCCGAAGGCCGATGGCGAAAACGATCATCGTGACGGCGACGTTGCGTCGGCTGCGCTATCGAGCGCATCGAGCGCCGCCCGGACGGCCGCCAGCCGCACCGCGTGCCGGTCGCCGGTCGCGCGCAGGCTCGTCACCGACACCCCCGCCGGCGAGAACGATCCGATGTGGACGGTGCCGGGTTGGATCCCGTGCTGCGGCTCGGGCCCGGCGACGCCGGTCAGCCCGATCCCGATGTCGGCGCCGCACCGGTCGGCGGCGCCACGCGCGAGCTCGGCGGCGACCCGCGGCTGGACCGGACCGTGCCTGGCCAGCAGTGAAGCCGGCACGCCGGCCAGCGAGGTCTTGGTGTCGGTCGCGTACACGACCAGGCCGCCGCGGACGACGGCGCTCGCGCCCGGCACCGCGGTCAGCACCGCCAGCAGCAGCCCGCCGGTGAGCGACTCGGCACACGCGAGCGTGAGCCCGGCCGCACGCAGCCGGTCGAGCAACCCGGCCACCCGCGCGTGATCGAGTCCGAGGGCGGCGATCACGGCTGATCCGGTTCTGGCACGGGTTCAGGCACGGCCAGCGCGCGCTCGCCCCGCATTCGCAGCCGCATCGCGCGCACCACGTAGTCGACGCCGGTGACCACGGTCAGCACGAGCGCGACCCCGAGCACCAGCCAGCTCAGCGGGTCCAGCGCGTCCGGCAGCGGCAGCAGGTACAGCCCGATCGCCATCGTCTGGGCGAACGTCTTGGTCTTGCCGCCGCGGCTGGCCGGGATCACGCCGTGCCTGATCACCCAGAACCGCAGCAGCGTCACGCCGATCTCGCGGACGAGGATGACCACGGTCACCCACCACGGCAGCTCGCCCAGCAACGACAGCCCGACCAGCGCCGAGCCGACGAGCGCCTTGTCCGCGATCGGGTCGGCGATCTTGCCGAAATCGGTGACCAGGCCGTGCTTGCGGGCCAGGTCGCCGTCGAGCCGATCGGTGATCGATGCCACCGCGAACACGAGGGTCGCGACGATGCGCCACCACGGGTTGTCCCCGTCCTGCGCGAACAGGGCCATCACGAACACGGGCACCAGCAGCAGCCGGGAGACGGTCAGCAGGTTGGCGACGTTGAGCAGCGGAACGTTCGCCGGCCGGCCGGCGCCGGGCGCCGCGGTCACGACGGTTCCAGGTGCGGTGGTGAGGTCGTGAGTCCGGCCGGCCCGAGCGGCTCGACCACCAGGTCGACCCCGTCGACTCCGACCACGTCGGCCAGCACCAGGTCCCCGATTCCGATGCCGGCCGCGTCGGTGAACCTGCAGTCGCCGTCCTCCGGTCCCTGGTGCTCGGCGCGGCCGTGGCCGCCGGACTCGGCGAGCACGACCACCGTGGAGCCGAGCCGCTCCTCGGCGCGTTGCCAGGTCAGCTGCTCGACCAGGTCGGTTACCTCCGCGACCCGCTCGGCGATCTCGTCCGGGTCGAGCTTGCCGGCCAGGCGCTCGGCCTCGGTGCCGTCCTCGTCGGAGTAGCCGAACACCCCTACCGCGTCGAGCCTGGCCTCGGAAAGGAAGCGCCGCAGCTCGGCGAGGTCGTCGGCGGTCTCGCCGGGAAAGCCGACGATCACGTTGCTGCGCACGCCCGCGGCCGGCGCGAGCGCGCGGACCCGGTCCAGCATCGCCAGGAACGACTCGGTCGAGCCGAACCGGCGCATCCGGCGCAGCACCGGCCCGCTCGCGTGCTGGAACGACAGGTCGAAGTATCGCGCCACCCCCGGCGTCGTGGCGATCGCCTCGATCAGGCCCGGCTTCAGCTCCGCCGGCTGCAGGTACGAGACCCGGATGCGCTCGATGCCGGCGACCGCGGCCAGCCGCGGCAGCAGCCGCTCCAGGGCCGACAGGTCACCGAGGTCCTTGCCGTAGCTGGTCGAGTTCTCGCTGACCAGCACCAGCTCCCGAGCGCCATGCTCAGCGAGCCAGCCCGCCTCGGCGAGCACCTCGTCCGGCGGCCTCGAGACGAACGAGCCGCGAAACGACGGGATCGCGCAGAACGAGCACCGGCGGTCGCAGCCGGAGGCGATCTTCAGCGGCGCGATCGGCGAGTCGTCGAGCCGGCGGCGCGGCGTGCTCGTCGGGGCCCACGCATGCCCCGGCACGGCCACCTCGGTGGCCGCGGTCGGCCGGCTCGCCGGCGTGATAGGCAGCAGGGTCCGCCGGTCGACCGGCACGTGGGACTCGACGGTACGGCCGGCGAGCACATCCTCTAGCCGACTGGGCAGCTGCGGGTAGTGGTCGAAGCCGAGCACGGCGTCCGCCTCCGGAAGGTGCTCGGCCAGCTCGGCGCCGTACCGCTGGGCCAGGCAGCCGACGGCGACCACCTTCGCGCCACCGTCGGCGGCCGCGAGCAGGGTGTCGACCGAGTCCTTCTTGGCCGACTCGACGAAGCCGCACGTGTTGACCACGACGACGTCGGCCTCATCGACGGAGCCGGAACCAGAGCCGGAACCAGAGCCGGAACCAGAGCCGGAGTCGACGAGCTCCCAGCCCTGCGCGGTCAGCCGGCCGGCCAGTTCCTCGGAGTCGACCTCATTGCGGGCACAGCCCAGAGTGACCAGGGTGACTTTGCGAGATCCGGACGGCACTCGGCAAGCGTATCCGGCGAGGTCACGGCTACCCTGCCTTGGCGTGACCCACGTCGTGCGCAGGGCAAGGACACCGGACGTCCAGTCGATCAAGAAGCTGGTCGACGGCTACGCCGGGCACGACATCCTGCTGGCCAAGGACCTGGTGACGCTGTACGAGGACGTCCAGGAGTTCTGGGTCGCCGAGCGGGACGGCGAGCTGGTCGGCTGTGGCGCACTGCACGTGCTGTGGGAGGACATCGCGGAGATCCGCACGGTCGCGGTGCATCCGCAGGCAAGGGGCCTTGGGATCGGCGGGCTTATCGTGCGCGCCCTGCTCGACGCCGCCAGGGAGCTCGGGCTCAAGCGAGTGTTCGTGCTCACGTTCGAGACGGCCTTCTTCGGCCGGCACGGGTTCGTGGAGATCTCCGGCACCCCGGTCCCGCCGGGCGTGTACGAGCAGATGCGGCGGTCCTACGACCAGGGCGTCGCCGAGTTCCTCGACCTGCCCTACGTCAAGCCGAACACCCTGGGCAACACCCGGATGTTACTGGTCCTCTAGCGGGGCTTACTCGTCGTCGCCGTCCCCGGGCGGCGGCCCTCCCCGGATCAGGTGCAGCGTGCCGGGCAGCTCGTCCGGTTTGATCAGCACGTCGCGGGCCTTGGAGCCTTCGGAGGGGCCGACGACGCCGCGGGATTCGAGCAGGTCCATCAGGCGACCGGCCTTGGCGAAGCCGACCCGCAGCTTGCGCTGCAGCATCGAAGTCGAACCGAACTGCGAGGTGACGACCAGCTCGCACGCCTGCAGCAGC
>DASSUA010000136.1:0-4504 GCA_035707525.1 Pseudonocardiaceae bacterium | reverse complement strand
GGCGGGCCGGCAGTGGGAGGCCGAGACGTCACACGACGACCGCTACCTGCACCCGGTGATCCGCCGGCGCGTGAACCATCGCGTGGACGCCACCCTCCGGCTGCCCGAGGACATCTGCAACGACTGGACCGACGACAAGCTCTACCGCGCGCCGTTGCGTGCGTTCATGGAGGCGTCATTCGTTCAGGAGCCATTCGTGGAGGAACCATTCGTGGAGGAACCATTCGTTCAGGAACACAGCCTGTGACGGTTGAAGCAGGACCAGAGCTGGTCAACGTGCGCGACTTCGAGGCGGCGGCGCGCGCACGACTCGACCCGGTGCTCGTCGACTACTTCGCCAGCGGCGCGCAGGACGAGATCACGGTCGCCGCCAACGAGTCGGCGTTTCGGCGCCGGACCTTGATTCCCAGGGTGTTGCGCGGGTGCGAGCCGCCCCGGCTCGAGACGACGGTGCTCGACCAGCGAACGTCCATGCCGATCCTGATCGCGCCGACCGCCTTCCATCGCCTGGCGTGCGCCGACGGTGAGGTGGCGACGGGCCGCGCCGCCGCGGCCGCCGGCGTGACGATGATCGCCGCGATGTTGTCGACCGTCACCATCGAGGAGATCGCCGCGACGGGGGCGAACCTGTGGTTGCAGCTCTACCTCCAGCCGGACCTGGCCTTCACCGAGTCTCTGGTGCGCCGCGCCGAGGCGGCCGGCTGCAAGGCGCTGGTCGTCACGGTGGACTCGCCGGCGCTGGGCCGCAACGAGCGGGGCGACCGCAACAACTTCCACGACCTGCCGCCGGGCATCAGCTGCGCGAACATGGGCGGCGACGGGAACGTACGCCGGGTGGTGCTCTCGCCCGCGATCTCCTGGTGGCACCTGGACTGGCTCCGCGAGACCACCGCCCTGCCGATCCTGCTCAAGGGCGTGCTGCACCCCGCCGACGCCCGGATCGCGGTCGACCGTGGCGTCGACGGGCTCATCGTGTCCAACCACGGCGGCCGTCAGCTCGACACGACGCCGGCGACGCTCGACCGGTTCCCGGCGATCGCGGACGCCGTCGCCGGTCGCGTGCCGCTGCTGCTCGACGGCGGCGTGCGGCGCGGAACCGACGTCGCGAAGGCGCTGGCGCTGGGCGCCCAGGCGGTCGCCATCGGACGGCCGGTGCTGTGGGGCCTGGCGGTCGCGGGGGCGGCCGGCGTGGCACGCGTGCTGGAGCTGCTGCGCGCCGAGCTCGTCAACGCCCTGACCCTGCTCGGTGCCGGGACGCCGGCCGAGCTGACCAGAGACCAGGTGGAGCCATGAAGGTAATCGGTGTCGGCGTCGGGCGTACCGGAACGCTCTCGCTGAAGGCGGCACTCGAGCGGCTGGGCTTCGGGCCCTGCTTCCACGGCAGGCACGTGCTCGACCATCCGGACCGCCTGCCGCTCTGGCGGGCCGCCGCCGCCGGCGACCCGGTGGACTGGGGCGCAGTGTTGCAGGGTTACGGGTCTACGGTCGACTGGCCCGGAGCGGCGTTCTGGCGCCCGCTGACGGCCGCGTACCCCACGGCGAAGGTGATCCTGACCGTCCGGGACGCGCAGAGCTGGTACGACAGCGTCAGCCGCACCATCTTCCGGATGTTCGGCGACGGGCCGGCCGACGACCGGGTGGCCGAGGCCCGGCGCACGGTGCCCGGCCTCGACGTGTTCACCGCGTTCCACCGGCAGATGATCTGGGACGGCTTCTTCGGCGGCCGGTTCGCCGACCGGGAGCACGCTATCCGGGTGTACGAGGAGCACAACGCGGCCGTACGCGAGGCGATCCCCCCGCACCGCCTGCTGACGGTCACTCCCGATGTGGGGTGGGCGCCGCTGTGTTCGTTCCTCGGCGTCACGGCGCCGGCCGAGCCGTATCCGCACCTGAACGACCCGGAGCGGTTCTGGGCCAGGGTGCGCGCCCGGATCGACGAGTCACGGCAGGCCGACAAAGCCAGGCAATAGGGCGGTAATTGGCACCGCTCAGGAAGCGGCGTCGGCCAGGGCGACGCGCAGCCGCCCCAGCCCGCGGCGGATCCGGGTCTTGGCCGTTCCCAGCGGGATACCCTCGCGCTCCGCGATCTCCCGGGCGGTCAGCCCGTAGAGCGTCGCCAGCATGATCGGCCGCGCCTGCTCGGCAGGCAGCGAGCGCAACCCGGCCAGTACGGGCTCGACCTGCTCGTACCCGCGTTCCTCCGGCACGCTCCACTGTTGTGTCTGCCTGAGCAGTTCCGGGTCGACGGGATAGTCGCGGCGCCGCCGGAGCGCGTCCATCGAGACGTTGTGCGCGATGGTCAACAGCCACGAGGCGACTTCCCCGCGCCGGGCGTCGTAGCTGGCCGCGTACCGCCATGCCCGGACGAAGGCGTCCTGGGCGACCTCCTCGGCCAACCCGTGGTCGTCGGTGACGCGCAACGCGAGCCCGTATACCCGCGCCTGGTACCGCCGTACGAGCGTCGTCACCGCGGTCGCGTCGCCGGACGCTATGCCGGCAATGAGAGATTGATCGGAGAGCCCCACATCGGAGGTTACGCCGGCAGGGTGGCCCCGGTTCGATTCCGCGAATTACGCGCTTTCTGGCACCTGTCCACTCGCCTTCGACTCCGACCCCGATGCCCTCCGGCGGGGCCGGCGCAGGAGGAGAACAAGGACGGCCAGCACGGTGATCCCATCGGCCAGGAGCAGCCCGGCGCTGACCGGGTCGATGTCGTGCTGGTGCCCGGACGCCGGCGCCAGCCGTCCAGATCCCAAGCTGCCGGAGCCCACGGTGAACCGCCACGAGCCGGTCAGCGCGGCTCCGTCGGTGAACGTCACGTGGTAGTCCACCGTCACCTCACCCGCCGCCGGCACGCTGATCGGCTGGCTGAGGCGCTGCGGCCCGGTCTGTCGCAGCGCGCCGGTGGTCAGCGGTGCTCCCGACCCGTCGGTCACGAGGACGTGCGACCGGTTCGGATCGACCGGCCCCGTGAACGCCAGGTCGACCCCGGTGGGCGCCTGCGCGAGCGTCGCCCCGCCGGCCGGACTGGTGGACGTCACCGCGGCGCGGTCGTGGTCCACCGTCAGCAGCAGCAGTGCGACACCGGCTGCCAGCGCCACGACGGCGCCCGCAGCCAGTCGCGGCCACCTGGGCATGGTCAGGCGGCCGGAGCTGCCACGCTGTCGCGCAGCCATTCCCGGCGCGCGCAGCTGCACGATGTGGCGCGCAGCTCACTGTCGTTGGGCCGCAGGTGCAGGTAGACGGCGATGACCATCGGGATGAAGACGATCGAGTTGTAGAACAGATGCAGCTCCACCCGGGGAATGATCAGCTGGGCGATGCTGGTCGGGACGGCGCCGCCGAAGAAGTTGGTGTGCGTCTGCGCCTGGATGAGCAGCAGCAGATGCTCGACGTGGTGCCAGAACTGGATCACCAACGCCACCGTCCACCAGGTCCGGGCCCGGCCCGCGAAGCCCGGACGAAGCAGGAACAGGCCGACCAGCATCAGGATCGCGTACCAGTAGTGCAGCCACTCCGAGGTCACCAGCCACGGAAAGTACTGGCCGAGCACGCCCCGCGCCTGCGGCCGGGGCCGGTCGAGCGCCCAGACCTGGTAGGCCTGGACGAGGTGTTCGGCCCAATGGGCCAACACGACGACCATGTACACGGTGAGCGCGGCCCGGTGGTAGCGCCCGTTGACCGCCGCCATGGACAGACCCCGTGGCCGGGTTGTACTGGTTGTGCTGACCGCCGACATGGCTGGCTACCTCCAGGCCGAATAGCTGTTGGTACCTGTTGTACCGGCGGGATCTTCGGCGTGGATTCACTCCCTGCCAGGGCGCTGCCGGAGGCCGGCTTCAGTCCGTGACGCGCGCTGTGACCAATCCAGTGAGCAGCTCGGCGGCGTCGTCGAGCGGGCCGGCGCCGTCGAGCACCAGGTCCGGGTGTTCCGGGGGCTCGTAGGCCTGGCCGACTCCGGTCAGGTTCGGCAGGGCGCCGGCCTTTGCCTTGGCGTAGAGGCCTTTCGGGTCACGCGCCGCGCACACCTGCGCCGGCGTGTCGACCCAGACCTCGAGGAAGTCGCCGGCCTCGAACAGGCTCTTGGCCGCGGCGCGGTCGGCCCGGAACGGCGACACCAGCGCGACGATCACGATCAGCCCGGCGTCCAGGAGCAGGCGGGCGGTCTCGGCCACCCGGCGCACGTTCTCCGCGCGGTCCTCCGGGGTGAACCCGAGGTCCTTGTTCAGCCCGCTTCGGACGTTGTCGCCGTCCAACACGTAAGTGTGCAGGCCCCTGGCGTGCAGCCGCCGCTCGATCGCGTCGGCGATCGTCGACTTGCCGGCGCCCGGCAGGCCGGTCAGCCACAGCACCCTGGCCCGCTGACCCTTCAGGCGTTGCCGGGCGGCGCGGTCGACGGTGTAGGCGTGCGGGACGACGTTTCGGCCGCGGCGCAGCGCGTACTGGACCATGCCGGCGGCCACCGTCTCCTTGCTGGCCCGGTCCACGAGCAGGAAGCAGCCCG
>DASSUA010000135.1:0-3130 GCA_035707525.1 Pseudonocardiaceae bacterium | reverse complement strand
TCCTCTTCGCGCACCGGCGGCCACGGCTCACCGCGCTCCTTGGCTAGCTCACCCGGGGTCTTGATCGGCGGCTTGTCCGACGGTGTGCGGCCACCGAAGTCGTTGAACGCGGTGATCCGGGGCCGCTTGGTGACCTTGGTGAGCAGCCGCTCCAGGTCCTTGCGCTGCAGGGTCTCCTTCTCCACCAGCTCGGCGACCATCACGTCGAGCACCTCGCGGTAGTGGGACAGGATCTCCCATGCCTCGGTGTGCGCCGCCTCGACGAGCGCGCGCACCTCCTCGTCGATCTCGCGCGCGACCTCGAGCGAGTAGTCCTGGGCGTGGCCCATGGTGCGGCCGAGGAACGGGTCACCGTGGTCCTGCCCGTACCGGACCGCGCCGAGCCGCGCGCTCATGCCGTACTCGGTGACCATCGCCTTGGCGATCTTGGTGGCCTGCTGGATGTCGGATACGGCGCCGGTCGTCGGCTCGTGGAAGACCAGTTCCTCGGCGGCCCGGCCGCCGAGCGCGAACACCAGGCGGGCGATCATCTCCGAGCGGGTCATCAGCTCCTTGTCGTCCTCGGGGACGACGAGGGCGTGGCCGCCGGTGCGCCCGCGCGGCAGGATCGTCACCTTGTACACCGGCTCCAGGTCCGGCATCGCCCACGCGGCCAGGGCGTGCCCGCCCTCGTGGTACGCGGTGATCTTCTTCTCCTGCTCGGAGATGATCCGGCTCTTACGCCGCGGGCCGCCGATCACCCGGTCGACGGCCTCCTCGAGCGCCGCCGCGGTGATCACGTGCCCGCCCTGCCGCGCCGTGAGCAGCGCGGCCTCGTTGATCACGTTGGCCAGGTCGGCGCCGGAGAAGCCGACGGTCCGCTTGGCCAGCGAGTCCAGGTCGGCGTCCGGGCCAAGCGGCTTGCCCTTGGAGTGCACCCGCAGGATCGCCTGGCGGCCGCGCAGGTCGGGCGCGGCGACCGGGATCTGGCGGTCGAACCGGCCGGGTCGAAGCAGCGCCGGGTCGAGGATGTCCGGGCGGTTGGTGGCGGCGATCAGGATGATGCCGCCGCGCGGGTCGAAGCCGTCCATCTCGACGAGCAGCTGGTTGAGCGTCTGCTCGCGCTCGTCGTGCCCGCCGCCGAGGCCCGCGCCGCGCTGGCGGCCGACGGCGTCGATCTCGTCGACGAAGATGATGCACGGGGCGTTCTGCTTGGCCTGCTCGAACAGGTCGCGCACCCGGGAGGCGCCGACGCCGACGAACATCTCGACGAAGTCGGAGCCGGAGATCGAGTAGAACGGCACGCCGGCCTCGCCGGCCACGGCGCGGGCAAGCAGCGTCTTGCCGGTGCCCGGCGGGCCGAACAGCAGCACGCCCTTCGGGATCTTCGCGCCGAGCGCCTGGTAGCGCCCGGGGTTCTGGAGGAAGTCCTTGATCTCTTGCAGTTCCTCGACGGCCTCGTCGGCGCCGGCGACGTCGGTGAACGTCGTCTTCGGCATGTCCTTGGTGAGCTGCTTGGCCCTGGACTTGCCGAAGTTGAGCACGCGGTTCCCGCCGCCCTGCGAGTTGTTCATCATCCACATCAGCAGCAGGAGCAGCAGGCCGAGCGGGATCAGGTAGATCAAGATCTGGACGAACAGGTTCTGCTGGGTGACCTTGGTGTCCCAGCCGCCGCTGATGTCCGCTTCCTCCATCGCGGTGACGATCTCGTCGGAGCTCTCCGCCGGGAACCTGGACTGGAGCTGGCTGGCGCCCTCCACCTGCTTACCGTCATCGAGTGTCAGCAGCAGGCGCTGCTCCTTGTCCTGGAACACCACCTCCTTGACGTTGCCGGAGTTCAGCTGCTCAAGGGCGACCGAGGTGTCGATCTCCTTGTAAGCCCTGGTGTCGTTGGACAGCCAGTTGAACGCCAAGATCAGCAGTAACACCGCCGCGATCCAGAACAGCGGGCTGCGTAGCAGACGCTTGCGATCCATTCACCTACGGCCGGCTGGCGGCCTCGACCCTTCCGTGAATCGAACTCCGGCGGCGGGCCCACCTCGCGGGACGGGCACTCCTTGTTTCCCCTCAGGGTACCCGTCCGTGGCAGTCACGCCGTGCTGTCTCGCCCCGCAACCCCAACGATTGGCGGTGAACCGCCGTTCCCACCCGCGGCGGCCGAAAAGGTGGCGGCGACACCCGCTCCATGGGCAGACCACCGGCCCCGCACACAGATAGTCACGAAATCGGCACTTGTGATCACACCTTGGTAGGCCGTTAGGGTGATGCCATCGGTCCTCGTTACAGCGCAGACGCCCAATCGCGCCGCGGCCGCCAGGGGTGGATCGACGTGCGTGGCCCGAGGTCGCGCCGGGACCGGCTCCGCCCGCTGGGGCCGGACACGCTGTTCGCGGTTGTGCTGCTCGCGGCCTCCAGCCTCATGCTGTTGCGGGCCAACGAGCCGATCGCGTGCGAGACGGCGGTCCCGCTGAAGATCGCCGCCGTACCGACGATCGCGCCGGCAATCCGCGAGATCACCAACCGTGATGTCGACGCGGGCTGTGCGGACATTCGTGTCGTCGCTATGACGGCGGCCCAGGCCGCCAGCATGATCGCGGCCGGCGGCCCGGACCAGCCGGCGCTGTGGATCCCGGACTCCGCGCTGTGGCCGCAACGTGCCAGCCAGCTGGCCGCCAGCTCCGGCGTCGAAACCCCGTCGGTGCGGCCCGGCCGGCCGCTGGCGACCTCGCCGCTGGTGGTTGTGATCGCGAGGGCGCACGCTGGCCGGCTCGGCTGGCCGGACCGCCCGGTGGGTTGGCGCGACCTGGTGTCCGGTTCGGTGACCGGACTGTCGACGACGATCGGCGATCCGCTCTCGACCACCGAGGGCCTGACCACGCTGACGGCCGTGCGCGGGTTGCTCGGCGGCGCCGGGACGGAACCGGCGGTCGCCGGGGCGATGTTGCAGGTCGGCCGCGACGCCGTGCCGTCGATCCGGTCCGCCTACGAGCGGCTCGGCGCGACGGCCGACGCGCTGGCGTTCACCGCCACCGAGCAGACCGTGGTCGCGCACAACCGCGACGGGGTCGAGCCGCCGGTCGTCGCGGTCTACCCCAAGGACGGCACGGTCGCGCTCGAGTACCCGCTGGTCCGGGTCGTGGCACCGGGCGAG
>DASSUA010000134.1:0-2009 GCA_035707525.1 Pseudonocardiaceae bacterium | reverse complement strand
GGTCCACTCCTGGTGTCCCTGGCCGTCGGCGGTCACGGTGACCCGGGCGTGCACCACCTCGGGCTCCTCCCGGCGGTGGCCCAGTAGCAGGACCACGTGAATGCCGAGGTCGGCCAGGGAGATCGAGCGCTCCGGCGGCTCCAGGCCCCAGACGCCGTTGAGGTGCTCGCCGTCGACGACGACCACAATGTGCTCCCGGGCCGCCACGCGCGCCCCGCGGCGGCGCTGGTACGCCTCCAGGCGTACCTCCATCTCGGCGGCGAGCAGGTCCGCCATGGCCGGCACGCCGCCGGCGATGAGGCGGGCCGGCACCTCGCCATCCATCGCGCTCGGGTGCTGGACGTGCGGCAGCCACTTGGCCCACTCCCAGGCGCCGGCGTGCGCGTCGGCCCGGACCACGCCGAGGCGCACCTCCTCGGGCGCGTGCAGCGTCCCCAGCTGCGCCACCAGCGCCCGGGCCAGGGTCCGGCCCTGCACGCGGTCGCCCACGACGCTGAGCACGCCGATCTCGCGCAGGTCGACGCAGACCGGCTGGTCCCGCAGGACGCAGTAGCGGGCGCGCAGCTGCCGGGCCGCCTCCAGGCACACCGGGTCGAACTCGTTGAGCGGGCCCTCGTCGGCGGCCATGGACAGCTTGGTGAGCAGCGGCTGGTCGCCGAGGCCGCCACGCAGCACGAGGAAGTCCTCGTCGCCCACGCGCCGCTCCCAGCGCCGTACGTTCATCCGGGTGAGGTCCAGCAGCTGCCCCGGGTCGGGGTGGCGCCACTGCCCGGCCGCCTTCTGGGCCGCCGCGGTGCCACGCAGCCGGCGGCGCAGCTCCTCGACGTAGTCGAGATACCGCTCCCGCGCCTCGCGCAGCATGCGGCGGGCGCCGCTGCGCTGGCTGTGGAGCATGAAGGCGCCGAGCACCACGGAGGCGACGAGGAAGAGCAGCCCGGCCGCTGCGAAGAGGGGGCGGCCCGGGTTGGTGACCGCGATGAGCAGCGAGCCGGCACCGCTGATCACCGGCATGAGCATCATCGATGCGCTGGCCGTGGCGGGCGGCGCCGGCTGCGGTCTCGGCGGGTCGGCGAGCACCACCTCCTCGGCCGTCACCTGGGGTGGCGCGATCCGCGCCGGCCGCTTGACCAGTGTCGTACCCACGCCTGCCGCACCCCCGGAGGACGCCACCCGGCGTCCTTTAGCCTGTTCCGGAATAACTCGGCCCTACCGTAATGTGGCCCAAGGTTCGGTCAAAGCACCCGACTATTCGGGCAAAACACACAGACAGGCAGACCAGACAGGGAGAAGCCGCACCAGTGCCGACCGCCTACAGCCGGGTCACCCTCGTCAACGGAGCCAGGCGAGTGGACCTGGCCCTGCCCGGGGCCCTGCCCCTCGCCGACGTGATGCCGCAGCTCCTGCGGTTCTGCGCCCCCGAGGAGGACCCGGCGCAGCCGGTGGCGTGGACGCTCGGCCGGTTCGGCGGCCCGAGCTTCAGCCTCGCCCAGAGCCTGCAGGACGTGGCGGTCGCCGACGGCGAGGTGCTGGAGATCCGGCCCTCCTCCGCCGCGGTGCGCTCCGCCTACGTCGAGGACGTCCGCGACGCGGTCGAGGACGTCGTGGACGAGTCGGGGCACCAGTGGCGCTCGCGTACCACGGTCGGTTTCGCCCTGGCGGTGGCGGCCGCCGGGCTCGCCGCGGCCACGCTGCTGCCAGAGGCGCGACCGGCGCGCGACGCGGCCGCGTTGGGTGTCGCGGCCGGGGTTGCGGCCCTCGCCGTCCTGGCCGGCTGGTGGGCCGACCGCACCGGCTACCGCCGCGCCGCCGCGGCCGCCCTGGCCACGGCGTGCCTGTGGGGCGGTCTGGCCGGCTGGCTCGCCTCGACGTACCCGGGGTGGCCGGACCGCGCCTCGCTGGGGGCCGGCGTGGTGGGCGCCCTGGTGGTCGCCGGGGTGGCCCGCGCGGTCACCGCGGCGGCGACCGCACACCTGGCCGTCGCGGTGGTGCTGGCCGGGGCCGGGATCCCG
>DASSUA010000133.1:0-3505 GCA_035707525.1 Pseudonocardiaceae bacterium | reverse complement strand
GCCCGGATGTGCGCGCACGCCGCGCTCGCCAAGCTCGGCCTCACCCCGGTGCCGATCCTGCGGGGCGAGCGCAACGCCCCGGTGTGGCCGGCCGGGGTCGTCGGCAGCATCACCCACTGCGCCGGCTACCGCGCCGCGGTCGTCGCCCACTCGCGCGACCTGACCGCGATCGGCATCGACGCCGAACCCAACGAGCCGCTGCCCGCCGGCGTGCTCGACGCGGTCGCCCTGCCGCGGGAGCTGCCGCAGCTGGCCCGGCTGCCGCAACGGGTGTGCTGGGACCGCGTGCTGTTCTGCGCCAAGGAGGCGGTGTTCAAGGTCTGGTACCCGCTCACCGCCCGCAACCTCGGCTTCGAGGAGGCCCACGTCGAGATCGCCCCGACCGGCCGGTTCCACGCCACGCTGCTGACCAGGCATCCGAACCTGCCGCCGGTGCTGGCCGGCCGCTACCTGCACAACTCCTCGCACGTGGTCACGGCGATCACGCTTGCGGCGGCTTGACCCGCCGGCGGTTGCTGCATTCAGCCGAGAGGGTTCCGGCCGTCCGGGCCTTGGGGAGATCACGGGTTGTCCGCGATTCTCGAAAGCCGCCGGGTTCGAGGAGGTCTGATGCGCCGTCACGTCGGTCTGCTGGCTTTGCTGGCCGCCATCGCGTTGCTGCTGGCGGGCTCACCGGCGTGGGCGGTCGAGCAGGCACCGGCCGCGGCGCAACCCGCCCCGGTGGCACCGCAACTGCAGCGGCAGGTCGAGGCCGCCGGCGACGGCCAGGTGTCGGCCCTGCTGATGCTGCCGAACCTGGGCAGCTTCGGCGGAAGCCGGCAGCAGGTTCTCGACCGGCTCCGCGAGCACGCCGAGGCGGCCCAGGCCGAGGTCGTGACCGCGATCGAGCAGGATCTCGAGGCGGCCGGCGTCGTCGTGGTGAACCGGTTCTGGCTCACCAACATGGTGCTGGTCGAGTTCCCGGCGAGCACCGAAACGCTCGGGTCGCTCGCGCAGCTGCCCGGCGTGCGCAGGGTGCTGCCGAACTTCGTGCTCACCGCGCCGGAGCCGGTTGCCGGCACGGCCGGCGCCGGCATCGACGACGGCCACCTGACCTGGGGCCTGGCCAAGATCCAGGCGGAGCGGGTGTGGAACGAGCTCGGGGTCGACGGCGGCGGCGTGCGGGTGGCGACGCTGGACACCGGCGTGGACATCAACCACCCGGACCTGGCCGGCAAGATGGTCACCGACGACCCGTCGAACCCCAACTACCCGGGCGGCTGGCTCGAGTTCAACTCATCGGGCAGCCCGATCGTCTCGGCCCCGCACGACTCCGCCTACCACGGCACGCACGTCTCCGGCACGATCCACGGCGGCGCCACCTCGGGTGTCGCGATCGGCGTCGCGCCGGGCGCCCGGCTGATGCACGGCCTGGTGATCCCGGGCGGCAGCGGGTCGTTCGCGCAGGTCGTCGCCGGCATGCAGTGGGCGGTCGCGCCGACCGACGCGTCCGGCAACCCGGCCGGCCAGCCGGCCGACGTGGTGAACATGTCGCTCGGGGCAAACGGGTTCCACGAGGAGATGATCGCGCCGACGCAGGCGATGCGGGCCACCGGAACGTTCCCGGCTTTCGCCATCGGCAACAACTGCGGGTCGCTCGGCACCGCGAGCCCCGGCAATGTGTTCGAGTCCGTCGCGGTCGGCGCCACCGACGGCACCGACAACGTCGCCAGCTTCTCCTGCGGCGCCGTCGTGCGCCGCGACCAGTGGACCGGTCCACCCGCGCACTGGCCGGACAGCTACGTCAAGCCGGACGTGTCCGCCCCGGGCGTCGACGTGGTGTCGGCGCAGCCGGGCGGCGGGTACCGGACCCTGTCCGGCACCTCGATGGCCACCCCGCACACGGCCGCGACGGCCGCGCTCATGATGTCGGCGTCCCCGGGCCTGACCGTCGAGGACATCGTCGGCGTGCTCGGCGACACCGCGTTCTGGGACAGCCGATACGCGCCGCAGCCCCCGGACACCCGGTTCGGCGCCGGCCGGATCGACGCCTACGAGGCGACCAGGCTGGTGGCGATCGACTCCGGCATCGACGGCTCGGTCGTCGACGCCGGGAGCGGCCGGCCGGTTGCCGGGGCCGCGGTGACCGTCACCCCGGGAGACCGGCGGCTGACCAGCGGCGCCGACGGCCGCTTCAGCGTCCGCGTCACCCCCGGCTCCTACAGCGTGAGCGCGAGCCTGTTCGGCTACGTCCCGGCGTCGGTGCAGGTCGAGGTGACCGAGGGCGGCTTCACAGCGGCCGACCTGCGGCTGACCCCGGTGCCGTCCGGCTCGATCACCGGAACGGCGGTCCTCGACGAGTCCGGGCACGGCATCCCCGGCGTCACGGTGACCGTCCTGGACGTGCCGGTCGAGCTGACCGCGCAGACCGGCACCGACGGCACCTACACGATCGACGGCGTGCCGGAGGGCACCTACCGGGTCGGAGCCTCCTCGCCGAGGTTCGCCGCGCCGCCCCCGGTCGAGGTGACCGTGACCGCCGGCGAGGCGGTGACCGCCGACTTCGCGTTCCGGCCGCCGCCCGAGACGGTCGCCGTCGTGGACAGCTCGGCCACCCGCGCCCAGCAGTACGCCGACGTCGTGTTCACCCCGCGCGGCATCGGCACGGCGATCTACAACTGGACCCAGCTCGCCCAGGCCGCGCAGCACAAGACCGTCGTGCTCGGGTACGGGCTGAGCACGAACTACAACCTCGCCGCGTTCCAGGCGTTCCTGGCCGCCACCGACGCCAACGGCACCGGCGTGATCTTCACCGACCACGCCTTCGGCACCCACTCGGGCATCCGGCAGCTGTCGCTGGCGACCGGCCAGCCGGCGTCGGTCGGCAGCAGCAGCAGCGGTGGCGGGACGGCGTCGGCCGAGTCGTACTACGAGGTGACCGCGGAGCACCCGATGCTCGCCGGCTACCGGGTGGGCGACCGCATCGTGATCGACAACAGCACGCAGGCCAAGTGGGTCGCCTGGTTCAACGGCTACGGCGGCGAGGGCCGCCAGACGATCGGCAGCCTCGGCCGCACCGTCGACGGCATCCTCGGCGGCGGCATCGGCGTCGACCAGCGGGCCAACAACCGCCACGTGCTGCTGTCCACCCACGGGGTGTCGGCGACCCGCGGGCCGGCGGACTGGACCGCGCAGGCCACGCAGCTGTTCATGAACGCGATCGCCTGGGCGTCCCCGCCGCCGCTGCCGAACCAGCCGTACTTCGCGCTGCACGACCTGCGCGTCGAGCCCGGCGTGGTCCGCGTCGACGAGCCGGTGACGATCAGCGCGGGCATCAAGAACGTCGGCGGCTCCACCGGCAGCTACAACGTCGTGCTGCAGGTCCGCGGCCAACCGGTGCGGACCACCCCGGTCGAGCTCACCGCGGGCCAGGCCACCAGGGTGCAGTGGTCGCTTTCCTACGGCCAGCTCGGCAGCTACGACGTGCGCGTCGAGCACCTGTCCGGCTCGTTCCGGGTACGCGCCC
>DASSUA010000132.1:0-2824 GCA_035707525.1 Pseudonocardiaceae bacterium | reverse complement strand
CTCGGCGGCCCGGTCGACGACGGCGCCGTGCTCGCGGTGCTGAGCACGCACCTCGACGACCGGCGCAGCTGGCTGCAGACCGGCGAGGCGCTCTCGGCGGTGCTGCTCGAGGCCACCGCGGCCGGCCTGGCGACGTGCACGCTGAGCCAGGTCGCCGAGTCCCGGGCCGCGCGCGACACGGTCCGCTTCGGCGTGTTGGGCGGCACCGGCGAGCCGCAGGTCGCGGTGCGCATCGGCTGGCCGGTCACCGCGCGGTTCCCGGCACCACTCACCGGCCGCCGCGCGATAGACGAGTTCGTCGACGCCCTGGCCTGAGCCGCCCCATCCGGGTGATGACCGGCGCCGTTTGACGGGGCAACATCCGCCGGAGAAAGCTTTACCACCGGCGGGCACAGCGGCGGACACAGCGGCCGGCACAGCGGCGGGCGACGCGGGATCGTTGATGGTGGGGATGGAAGACGAGCTGACCAGGACACCAAGGACCAGGATGCGCCTGGACGAGCTGCTGGCCGAGATGGCTCAGCAGCTCGATGAGATCGTCCGGACCCGCGACCGGATGCACGGCCTGCTTGACGCGATACTCGCGATCGCCTCCGGCCTCGAGCTGGACTCCACCCTGCACCGGATCATCACCGCGGCGACCGAGCTGGTGGACGCCCGGTACGGGGCGCTCGGCGTGCTCGGGCCCGACGACGACCTGTCCCGGTTCGTCTACGTCGGCATCGACGAGCGGACCAGGGCCAAGATGGGCGACCTACCCCGCGGGCACGGCGTGCTCGGGCAGCTGATCAGCGATCCGCGGCCGCTGCGGCTGACCGATCTGAGCAAGCACCCGGCGTCGGTGGGCTTCCCGCCCAACCACCCGCCGATGCGCACGTTCCTCGGCGCTCCCGTGCGGGTTCGCGACGAGGTGTACGGCAACCTCTACCTGACAGAGAAGAACGGCGGCGAGTTCACCGCCGACGACGAGGTAGTGGTGCAGGCGCTGGCCGCCGCGGCCGGCATCGCCGTGCAGAACGCGAAGCTGTACGAAGAGGTCATCAGGCGGCAGCGGCGGCTGGAGGCCGCCAGCGAGATCACCACGGAGCTGCTCTCCGGCAGCACGCCGGAACGGGCGCTGCACCTGGTCGCCAAGCGCGCGGCGCAGCTGTGCCAGGCGGAGGCGGCGTTCATCCTGCTCGCGCCGCACCGGGACCGCGCCACGTACGAGATCGGTGCGCACGCCGGCCTCTCCGCCGACGACGTCGCGCTGATCCCCACCGACGGCAGCGGCGCGATCGTCGAGCACGTGCTGACCGACGGCACCCCGATCCTCGAGGACATCAGCACGCTCGAGGACGCGCGGCCGGGCGGCTTCGGCCCGGCGGCCGGCGTTCCGCTGCGCTCCGAGGACGCCGTCACCGGTGTGATCATCGTGATGCGCCGCGCCGGCGGCGACGCGTTCCGCCCCGACCTGCTGCCGCTGCTGGCCTCGTTCGCCGACCAGGCCTCGATCGTGCTCGAGCTGGCCGCCCGGCAGCAGGCCCAGCACCAGCTCGACCTGTTCGCCGACCGCGACCGGATCGCCCGCGACCTGCACGACCACGTCATCCAGCGGCTGTTCGCCGCCGGCATGGGCCTGGAGGGCACGCTGCAGCGGGTCCGCGAGCCCGACCTGCAGCGCCGGCTGCGCCACACGGTCGACCAGCTCGACCAGACCGTGCGCGAGATCCGGACCTCGATCTTCGACCTGCACACCACGCCCGCCGACGCGCAGGCCAGCCTGCGCCGCCGGCTGCTCGACGTCACCGCGGAGGTCACCGAGGACACCGGGCTGTCACCATCGGTGCGCATCTCGGGGCCGATCGACTCCTCGGTGCCCCCCGAGCTCGGTGAGCACGCCGAGGCGGTCGTGCGGGAGGCGGTCAGCAACGCCGTTCGGCACGCCAGGGCGGCCAGGCTGGAGGTCGACATCCACGCCGACAGCCAGCTGCTGATCGAGGTGACCGACGACGGCGTCGGCATGCCGGAGACGACCAGGCGCAGCGGGCTGCGCAACCTCGACGAGCGCGCCGCCAAGTACGGCGGCACGTTCCGGATCACGCCGGTCGCCGGCGGCGGCACCAGGGTCACCTGGGCCGTTCCCCTCAACGGCTGACCTCGGCTTCGACCACCGACGCCGGCGTCTTGCGCAGCCGGGTCGCGGCGACGGCCAGGCCGGGCAGGGTCGCGGCGATCGTCGCGACGAGCAGCTCCGAGGGGCCGAGCGCGGCGGTACCGAGCAGCGCCCGCAGCGGCGCCAGGTACACCCCGGCCAACTGCAGCAGCACCGCACCGGCCACGGCCAGGTCGAGGAACCGCGGCCGCCAGCCGCCGCCCCCGCGGCGCAGGGCCACCGCCACGCCGAGCTGCGCAAGGCCGAGCGTGAGGAACACCGCGCTCTGCCACGCCCCGCCGCCGCGGTAGGACCACCAGCCGACGGCGAGCGACACCACCGCGATCAGCGCGCCGGTCCAGGCGACCCGCCGCCACAGCCCTCCGCCGAGCACGAACTCGTCGGGCGAGCGCGGTGCGCGGCGCAGCACACCGGGGTCGGCGGGCTCGGCGCCGATCGCGACCCCGGGCAGGCCGTGGGTAAGCATGTTGATCCACAGGATCTGCGCGGGCAGCAGCGGCACCGCGAGTCCGAGCAGCGGGCCGAGCAGCATGACCGCCACCTCGGCGACCCCGCCGGACAGCGCGTAGCGCAGGAACGTCCGCACGTTGGCGTAGATCCGCCGGCCCTCGCCGATCGCTTCGATCATCGTCGCCAGGTTGTCGTCGGTGAGCACCAGGTCGGCGGCCT
>DASSUA010000131.1:0-16471 GCA_035707525.1 Pseudonocardiaceae bacterium | reverse complement strand
CACGTGTGACGCGTTCGACCGCCGCGTCGATGCGTGGGCTCGGTGTTCCTGGCTCCTGCGCACTGCGCCGCGAGATAATTGCCTCGGGCGCCTCATATACGAACCACTCGATCCGCACGCCAAGCACCTCGGCGACCCGGGCGAGTTCCAGCGCGGAAACGCGACGGTTGCCCGCCTCGATCTTCGCCAGGGCCGACCGGTCGAGGGAAGCGGCAGCCGCGAGTTGCGCCTGCGTCAGACCCGCGCGCCCGCGGGCATCCGCTATCCGCTGACCTACCGCCGCGGCGTCGACCGCCATTGTGCGATTCTAGAACACGCGGGATCGCCGAAGCTATCGGTTGCGGTAGCGGGCGTAGCGGAGGGCCGACACCCGGCGCAGCAGGTCGACCTGCTTCGGGTTGCGCTCGAAGGTGGTGAGCTCGATCAGCGACTTGAAGCGGCGCTTGGTGATGGCCTTGGGCTGGGCGAACTCGCGAAGCCCGTGGTCGCCGTGGATGCGGCCGTAGCCGCTCTCGCCGCTGCCGCCGAAGGGAAGCGAGGGCACTCCGGCGAACGCGATGACGGCGTTGATCGAGGTCATGCCGGCCTTGATCCGGCGCGCGATCTCCATGCCACGGCGCCTGGAGAACACCGTCGAGCCGAGGCCGTAGGGCGTGTCGTTGGCCAGGCGGACGGCCTCGTCCACGTCGGCGACCGTGCGGACGGTGATGGTCGGGCCGAACGTCTCCTCGCGAACGGCCGCGGACGACTCGGGGGCGTCGACGATGACGACCGGCGAGACGAACCGCTCCTTGATCGAGTCGGTGCCGCCGACCAGGGCGGTTCCGCCGGCGGCGAGGGCGTCGCTGACGTGCCGGCGCACGATGTCGGCCTGCCCGGGCATCGTCATCGGGCCGTAGGTGGCTTCGGCGTCGCTGCCGGGACGGGCCTTCGCCGCGCGTGCCTGCACTTCGGCGAGGAACGCCTCGCGGACCGGCCGGGTGACGTAGACACGCTCGACGCCGACACACGTCTGACCCGCGTTGGACAGCGCGCCCCAGACGGCGGCGTCGGCCGCGGCCGCCACGTCGGCGTCCTCGGCGACGATCAGGGCGTCCTTGCCGCCGCACTCCATGAGCACGGGCGTGAGGTTCTCTGCGCACGCCGCGGCCACCTTGCGGCCGGTCGCCGCCGAGCCGGTGAAGGCCAGCTTGTCCACGCCCGACCGGCACAGCGCGGCGCCGGTGTCGCCGAGCCCGGTGACCAGCGACAGCACACCGGCCGGCGCGTCCGGGTTGGCCTGCCGGAAGGCGTCGACGAACCAGCGCCCGACGGCGGGCGTGTACTCGCTTGGCTTGAACACGACCGCGTTGCCCGCGGCGAGCGCGTAGGTGATCGAACCCATCGGCGTGAAGACCGGGTAGTTCCACGGCCCGATCACGCCGATCACGCCGTAGGGCCGGTACTCGAGGTAGGCGGCGTGGTTGATCATCAGCATCCCGGACGGGACCCGGCGGGGTCGCAGCACCCGCCTGGCGTTGCGGGCGGCCCACACGATGTGCTCGAGGCTCAGCAGCACCTCGAGGAAGGCGTCGTCGCGCGGCTTGCCGTTCTCGGCGTGCATGAGCGAGACCAGGTCCTCCTGCCTGGCGGCGATCTCGCCGCACCAGCGAAGCAGCGCCCGCTTGCGCTCGTCGAAGTCGAGCTCGCCCCACCATCCGGCGGCCTCGCGGGCGGCGGCGACGATGTCGCGCACGTCCTGCTCGCCGTGCCTGGGGAAGGTCGCGACGACCTCGCCGGTCGCGGGGTCGAGCGAGTCGAAGGTGCCGGAAACGGCGGGTTCGGTTCGCGGCATGGTGTCGGTCATCGGCTGCCTCCTCGCGACCGGGCACGGGCCCGCCCGCGCCGGCGTTCGGTCTGAATCTCCCGCAGATGGGCCATGAAGTCGACCTGGATCGTGTGCCGTTTGGACGTCACGTACCGCCGGCGCACGCCGCGCTGGTAGCGCTGGATCTCGCTGCGCATCGCGGGCACCGGGGGCAGGGCGGCGGTGCCGTCGAGCAGGTCGGCGACCCACTTGGCCTGCGCCTCGGCGATCGGCATGGTGGCGCCGAGCGGCTGCACGAGGGCCAGGAAGAACAGCCCGGGGTGGTCGGGATCGACGACCCGCCGGTACAGGCCGATCCGGTTGTCCGCGGGCGAGATCACCGACTCGGGCAGGAACGGGAAGCTGATCTTGTATCCGGTGCAGTAGATGATCGCGTCGATGCGCTCGATGCTGCCGTCGGCGAACTGCACCTTGTCGCCGTCGAACCGCTCGACGTTCGGCTTGACCGTGAGGTCCCCGTGGCCGAGGCGGTTGAGCAGGTCTGCGGACACGGTGGGGTGCGCGGAGAGCACCTTGTGGTCCGGCTCGGGCAGCCCGTAGTCGGTCATGCGGCCCTGGGCCACCCGCAGCGTCGCCCGCATCAGCAGCCGCTGCAGCGCGAACGGCAGCCGGGTGACCGGGCTGCGCGCCAGCTTGTCGAACGGCTGCCCGAGCAGGTACTTGGGGACGACGTGCGCGCCGCGGCGCATGGCCAGGAACGTGCGCTCGGAGACCGCCGCGGTCTCGACGGCGATGTCGGCGGCGGAGTTTCCGATGCCGAGGACCAGCACGCGCCTGCCGCGGTAAGGCTCTGGGACCTTGTAGAAGTGCGCGTGGGTCTGCACGCCGTCGAAGTCGCCCGGGAATGGCGGCTCCGGGTAACGCGGGTCCCAGTGGTGGCCGTTGGCGACCAGCACCGCGCCGTAGCGCGTCGTCTTCTCCGGACCGGCGTCGCGCCCGCGCGTCGTCACCAGAGCGCCACCGCCGTCGGCCGGCTCGACCGAGGTCACCTCGGTGCGGAAGGTGATCCGCTCGCGCAGCCCGAAGTGGTCGACGTAGGCGTCGAAGTAGCGGGCGATCTGGAAATGGTTCGGATAGTTGGGGTAATCCACCGGCATGGGGAAGCTGGCGTACTGCATGACCGACTTGCTGGTGTTGATGTGCAGCGACCGGTATGCCGAGGACATGCCGTTGTCGTTGAGGTAACGCCAGTTCCCGCCGACCTCCGAGCCGGCCTCGAAGCAGTCGAAGTCGATGCCGCGCTCGGCCAGTACCTGGCACGCCGCAATGCCCGAGGACCCCGCCCCGATGATGCAGGCTCGATCCATGCCGCCTCCTCGCGGTAGGTCACCGGGCATGACCGGCCCAGCCGAATATGACCGGGTGGTCACAGCGTACTCTCCGGCAGGTGACCACCCGGTCATGGGGAGGTGTGGTGGGTGCCGACCAGCACGTGGCGCAATCTTGACCAGCAGCGGCGGGAGCGGGTGCTGCGCGCCGCCATGGCCGAGTTCGGCCGCCACGGCTACTCCGGCGGCAGCCTCAATGTGATCGCCCGCGAGGCCGGCGTCGCCAAGGGCTCACTGTTTCAGTACTTCACCGACAAGCGGGAGTTCTTCGCCACGGTCGCCCAGGAGACCTCGCTGCGGGTCCGGGCCGAGATGGCGCAGTGGTTGGCCGGTCCGGAGCCGGGCCAGCCGTTCGACGACTTCCTGTGCGACGCCCTGAGCGGCTGGGTGCGGTACTTCGCCAAGCACCCGCTCGAGCGCGCGGTGACCGCGGCGACCCACCTCGAGCGCGACCCGGAGGTTCGGGCCGCGGTCCGGGAAGGCGTCTACCGGGTGTACCTGGAGTCGCTTCGGCCGCTGCTGGAGCGGGCCGTCGCGCGCGGCGACCTGCGGCCGGACGCGGATCTCGACGCGCTGCTCTCGATCCTGCTGCTGGTGCTGCCGCAGCTGGCGCTGGCACCGTTCGAGCCGGGCCTGGACCCGGTGTTCGGGCTGTACGGCCGGCAGCCGGACGAGCTGCGTGCGGTGATCCGGCGCCTGGTGACCGCGCTGCTCGCCGGGTTCATCGCCCGGTGAACGGTCCGTCACTGGGCGAATAGCGACGAACGCAGAAAGCAAACCCCCCGATCGGACGTAACGCTTGAGGCAATTTGTCGGTCAGGCTTGCCCGCTGGCTGTTGCCGAACTCTCCGCGCCAACCACGCCGCGGAGAGGTCCGACCTTGGAGGGCGTAAGTGAACAGACGTAAGACGTTGGCGTTCGCGCTCGCCGGGCCGGTGGCGTTATCGCTGCTGGTCGCAGGTGGGCAGGCGGGCGGGGTGCCGACCGGGGTGGCCTCGGGTGCGACCGTCGAATACACGGTGCTGATCGAGACCGGCGTCACCAGGCAAGCCGCCGTCGACGCGGTCGCCGCCGCCGGCGGCACGGTCGTTCGGGACGCCGCCGCAGTCGGTGCGCTCGTCGTGAACGCGCCCGCGAACGGATTCATCCAGCTCGTGTCGGCATCCGAGGCCGTGTACGGGGCCGCGCACGCCACCCCGATCGGCCGGATTCCGCGCACCGAGGGCGGCACGCTGCCGCGCGACGAGGTCTCCTCCGAGCACAGCAGCACGCCGGCCGCCGCCCCGGCCGCGGCACCCGCGGTCGGCATGGACCCGCTGGACAACCTGCTGTACGGCCTGCACATGGTCCGCTCGGACCTGGCCAGGTCCGTCCAGGCGGGTGACAGCCGCGTGCTCGTCGGCGTGCTCGACTCCGGCGTCGACGCGACCCACCCGGACATCGCGCCGAACTACAACGCCGCGCTGTCGCGCAACTTCGCCACCGACATCCCCGCCGACCCGAACGGCGTCCCGATCGACGGGCCGTGCGAGTTCGCCGGCTGCGTCGACCCGCCCGGCTGGGACGACAGCGGCCACGGGACCCACGTCGCCGGCACGATCGCCGCGGCGGCCAACGGGTTCGGCGTCTCCGGCGTCGCCCCGAACGTGTCGATCGTCAGCATCCGCGGCGGCCAGGACAGCGGCTACGTGTTCCTGCAGCCGGTGCTCGACGCGCTCGTCTACGGCGCCGACGCCGGCCTCGACGTGATCAACATGTCGTTCTACATCGACCCGTGGCTGTACAACTGCACGTCCAACCCGGCCGACTCGCCGGAGGACCAGCTCGAGCAGCGCACCACGATCGAGGCCGTGAACCGGGCGCTCACCTACGCCCACAGCAAGGGCGTCACGCTGGTCAACTCGCTGGGCAACGAGCACAACGACCACGGCAACCCGCGTGACGACGTGACCAGCCCCGACTATCCGGTCGGTGCGGAGTATCCGCGTGACGTCGACAACGCGACGTGCCTGAGCCTGCCCGTCGAGGGCAAGCACGTGATCGGCGTCTCGTCGCTTGGCCCGTCGTTCACCAAGGCCGACTACTCCAACTACGGCACGGAGCAGATCACCGTGTCGGCGCCGGGTGGGTGGTTCCGTGACGGCCTCGGCACCCCGTCGTACCGCACCAACGGGAACATGGTCCTGTCCACCTACCCGCGCAACGTGCTGCTGGCCAGGGGCTGGATCGACGCCGAGGGCAACGTCACGCCGGCCGGCGTGGCCAGCGCGGTGCTGCGGTACTGCGACGGGACCCAGTGTGGCTACTACCGCTACATCCAGGGCACCTCGATGGCGGCGCCGCACGCGACCGGTGTGGCCGCGCTCATCGTCAGCCGGTTCGGCCGCGAGGACGCCAGCGGCCTGACGCTGTCGCCTGGCCGCGTGGAGGACGTGCTCACCAGCACGGCCGCCAACCGGGCCTGCCCGGACCCGCCGCTGCAGACCTACGTGCCCGTGGGCCGGCCGGCGGAGTTCGACGCCCTGTGCGTGGGCAGCGCCGAGTTCAACGGCTTCTACGGCTACGGGGTCGTGGATGCCTACGCGGCGGTGACCGAGCGCTAGCCCTGCCGTCACGTGGGCGCCCCTGGCCGTTACCGACCAGGGGTGCCCGCGTGAGAGGGTGGCTGGCGTGCCGGAATCGGTAGACCTGATCGTCCTCGGGGCCGGCCCGGCCGGGCTCGCCGCAGCCTGGCGGGCCGGCCGGGCCGGCCTTTCCACCCTCGTGCTCGAACGGGCCCCGGCCGCCGGCGGGATGGCGGCGAGCTTCACGGTCGGCGGCGTGCGGGTCGACCATGGCAGCCACCGGCTGCACCCGGCGACCGCGCCCGGCATCCTCGCCGACCTGCGCCGGCTGCTCGGTGACGACCTGCAGGAGCGCCGCCGCCACGGCCGGCTGCGGGTGGCCGGCCGGTGGGTGGGTTTCCCGCTCGCCGCCAGCGAGCTGGCCCGCGCGCTGCCGCCGCCGATGCTGGCCCGGATCGGCGCCGAGGCGCTGGCCGAGCCCGTGCGCCGGCTGCGCCCCGGAAGCCCGGCGAGCTACGCCGACGCGCTTCGCCGCGGGCTCGGACCGACCCTCTACGAGGCGCTGTACGCGCCGTTCGCGGTCAAGCTGTGGGGCCTGCCGGGCGAGGCGATCGACCCCGAGCAGGCCCGGGTGCGGGTCAGCGCCGACTCGCCCTGGAAGATCGCCAGGCGGCTGCTGCGCCGCGGTGAGACCGGCCCCGGGCGCTCGTTCCACTACCCGCGACGCGGCTTCGGCCAGATCGTCGAGGCGCTCGCCGACGCCGCCACCGGCGCGGGCGCCGACCTGCGGCTGGGGACAGAGGTAACCCGGCTGACCGCCGGGGACGGCGGCGTCGAGGTGAGCACCGCCGACGGCGCGACGTTCACCGCCGGGCACCTGTTCACGACGATCCCGATGCCTTCGCTGGCCCGCATCGCCTCGCCCCCCGCGCCTTCGGGCGCCGTCGAGTCCGCCGCCCGGCTGGGGTTCCGGGCGATGGTGCTGGTCTACGTCGTGCTCGACGGCGTGCGGCCGTGGTCGGAGTTCGACGCGACGTACCTGCCGGACCCGGGCACGCCAATCACCCGCATCAGCGAGCCGCCCAACTACCGGTCCTCGGCGGACGACCCGGCCGACCGGACCGTGCTGTGCTGCGAGCTGCCGTGCGACCCGGACGACCGCTGGTGGTCGGCGCCGGATGCCGATCTCGGCGAGCTCGTCACCGACACCGCGGCCCGGCTCGGCCTGCCGCCGGTGCGCCCCGCGCTCGTGCACGTTCGGCGGCTGCGCCACGTCTACCCGGTCTACCGGATCGGCTACGCCGAGCATCTGAAGGCGCTCGACACCTGGGCGGCGACCATCCCGCACGTCACGACGTTCGGCCGGCTCGGGCTCTTCGCCCACGACAACACCCACCACGCGATCGCGATGGCCTACGACGCGGTCGACGCGATCGCCGGCGGCCGCTGGGACGCGCAGGCGTGGTCGGCTTCGCGCCGGCGGTTCGCCGCCCACGTCGTCGAGGACTGAGCCGGTCACCATGAACGCAGGCAGTCAGCCGCAAGGCCCGGACCCACTCAAGGCACGCCGGCTGCGCCGGATCGTCCTGGCGGTGGCGCTGCTGAACCTGTCGTACTTCTTCGTCGAGTTCACCGTCGCCCTGGTTGCCGGTTCGGTCTCGCTCCTCGCCGACAGTGTCGACTTCCTGGAAGACACGGCCATCAACCTGCTGATCTTCATCGCCCTGGGCTGGCCGCTCGCCAAACGCGCCGCGATGGGCAAGGCGATGGCCGTGATCATCTTGGGCCCCGCGACGGTGGCCGCCTGGGAGGCGATTCAGCGCTTCTCCGACCCCGTCGCGCCCGACGTCGTGCCAGTCGTGCTCGCCTCGCTTGGCGCCATCGCGGTCAACGGGACGAGCTCCCTGCTGCTTGTCAGGGTGCGGCATCACGGAGGTTCGCTGAGCCGCGCGGCGTTCCTCTCGGCCCGCAACGACGTCCTGGTCAACGTGGCCATCATCGCCATGGCCGGACTGACCCTCTGGACCGCCTCCGGCTGGCCCGACCTGATCCTCGGCTGCTTCATCATCCTGCTCGCCCTGCACGCCGCCTACGAGGTCTGGAAAGTCAGCGAAGAGGAGCGACTGGCCGCCAAGGCACTCGCCGGCGACACCTTCGACTGACGCCAAGAACGCACTTGGGGAGCTTCAGATCCGCAGGTGGATCTGAAGCTCCCCAAGTGACGTAAAGGGCGTTGATGGGCTGCGAAGGAACGAACCGCCCTGATCCGTCGACCAGCGCGAGATGCGGCGTGGTCGCGCGATGAGCGCGCACAGCGGCAGATCCGGTCGTTTGGTGAGGTCGGTAATCGCCTGGCCGGTCGGTGTCACCGTCGATCGGTGTCGGTCTGTTTCGGGTGTCCGGCGCCTGCGCGGGTGATCCAGATCGTGCGGGTGTCGTCGTCGATGGCGTACCAGATCCGGCCGGCCCCGGTGACCTCGTATTGCCACTGTTCCAGGGTTGCCCCGCCGAGCTTGACGAGGCCGAGTTGTCCTTTCAGCGGGTGTTGGCGGTTGTCGACGTGGCGGGGATCGCCGGTCGGCGCGACCCATGCCCGGTCGAGGTTGTCCGGTACGGCGGCCAGCAGTCGTTGCCATCCCTGATAGGCCTGGCGATCGGCGGCGCGCATGGTCCAGGATTTCGGTCGGGGGAGTTCGGCGCCGCGCCCGGTCACGCTGTGCCCTGTGCGGGGCGGTGGATCGCGGCGCCGTCGCCGTCGAAGGGGCCTTGCAGGTCCCGGGCCAGCCGTGGGTCTGACCAGGCTTCGGCGGTGGAGCGCCACGAGGCGAGATTGCGGGCGAAGGGCACCAGCAGGCCGGTCTCGGCGCCGGCGAGCAGGTCGGCGAGCAGTTCCCGGACGCAGTTGGGGCGTTCCTCGTCCGGTAGCCAGGTCAGCCAGGGCAACTCCTCGGCGAGGGCCTCCTCGGCGAGGTCGCGGTGGCGGCGGGCGAGGATGGCCAATGACCGTGCCGCGATCCGTAGCCCGGTCGCGACGGCGTCGAACCGTTCTACCCGGGTCAGGACCAGGTTCTCCTCGTCGCGGCGTTCCAGGATGACGTCCGCGTCGGCCAGTGAGGGCAGGATCTGGGAGGGGCCCCGCAGGAACGAGCTGTAGGGGAAGCTCTGCACCGCCATGCCGACCATTCTATCTGAACTAGTTCAGATCAGCGTAGCGCGACCAGCTCAGGGATCGGAGACACCGTCCTGCCTGCCCAAGATCGCGAACTGGTGAACGTCCTGTCATCGGCACGGCGCGAGATCGACAGCAAGGTCATCTGCAACTCGCTGTCATCGGCACGTTAGGTGGCGGAGGCCAGGTAGGTGGCGAGGATGTGGTTGGGGTGGCGGTCGAGGTTTGGCGGGCGCCGGTAGTAGCGCATGGTGGTGCGTGGGGGCGGCGTGACGAGCGGCGATTTGCACATCGCGGAGGTCGACGCCAGCGTCGAGCATGGTAATGACGAACGTGTGTCGCAGCATGTGCGGGTGCATGCGGGCAGGCGTACGCCAGCAATCTGGGCGAGGTGGCGCAGGCGGCGGATGGCGACGTGGCGGTCCAACCTGACGGCGCGGCGGTTGCGCCGGATCGGCCCGACTGTCCGCTGCTCGATCCCCCGCCGACCCCGTAGGCAGCACTCCGAGGTGGCACCCCGCTACCGCGACGGGAAAGGATCAACAATCAGCCCTGGTCATTGCGGACTGGTGCCCACCGCCGACCTTACGATGCGAGTATGACCCCCGAGGTTGTCGTCTATACCCGACCGCGTTGCCCTTACTGCTTCCTGCTGCGCCGCGCGCTGCGTCGACGGGGTCTCCCGTTCCGTGAGGTCAACATCTGGCAAGACGCCGCCGCGGCCGCGAAGGTCCGCGCTGTCGCCTCCGGCAACGAGACCGTACCGACCGTCCACGTCGGCGACCGCTGGCTGGTCAACCCAACAGCCGACGACGTCTGTGCGGCAGCCGGATATCAAATGCCGAACTCACCCCCTGGCAGGGGGACTGTCCGTCGGCTACGCGGCCGAGCTTGACACGAACAGCCGCGCTTCGCGGCGATGACAGGATGTTGGATTCGAACGCCGAGGCGTTCCATGGCGTAGCTGCTACATCGGTGCGGCCCCGAACTCCTGCCCGCACCGGCTGATGAACGCGCAGATCAGCGGTACAGCGGGTCGCGCTCCCGTCGGACCGCCTTCGCCCGAACCTCACCGTCGTACCTGCTCGGCATCGCGTCATCCTGCCCAACTTGGGAAGGGGGTACGAAACCCGGGATGGTTCAGGAGGGCGCATTGAGCTCCCGGTGCACGGCGGGGACGACGCGCCACAGGTAGCGGCCGAGCGTGACGAACGACTTGCCGGTGTCGCGGAACGAGTAGGTGATCGGCACCTCGGCGTACCGGAACCCCTTTGCCAGCAGGTCCAGGGTCAGCACCTGCGCGTAGTTGTAGTCGTGCACGATCTCGGCGGCCGCCGCGGCGGCCGGGCTGAACGCCCGGTACCCGCTCTGGCCGTCGGTCAGGTCCCGGCGGCGGGTCAGCCAGCGCATCCAGCGGGTCAGCAGGCGGTTGCCGAACCGGCGGTGCGGCAGCATGCGGCCGATCCGGCCGGTGAACCGGGAGCCGACGACGTAGTCGGCCGCGCCGGACAGCACCGGGGCCAGCATTGCCGGCGCGTCGGCCGGCGCGTACTCGCCGTCGGCGTCCAGGTACAGCACCGCGCGCGGCCGGTAGGCGGCCGCCTCGGCGAGCCCGCGGCGCACCGCGGCGCCGAGGCCGAGGTTGCCCGGCTGCCGGATCACCACCGCGCCGGCCTCGAGAGCCCGCGCTGCCGACGAGTCGGTCGAGCCGTCGTCCACGACGAGCACCACGAGATTCCGGCCGGCAAGCTGCTCGCGCAGCCCGGTGACGACCGCGCCGACCGTCGACTCCTCGTTGTGCACCGGCAGGAACGCCACCACCGGTGCCCCCTCCGGCACCGCAACCGCCCCCGGCCGGGGCGGCAGGGCGCGCGGCACCCGCCAGCGTCCCCAGTAGCCGGGGCCGGGCGCCACCAGGGCGATCGCGCCGGCGACGAGCGCGTAGCCGGTCTTCACCGCGTGGGTGGTGAGCGCGATCGCGAACGCCGCGACGGCCGGCACGCCGACCGCGACGAGTGCGGCGGTGGCGGCGGCCTCGTAGCTGCCGAGGCCGCCGGGCGTGACGGCGACCGCCTGGGCCACGATCGTGACCGCCGTCACCGCGACCGCCTCGGCGGCCGAGAGCGGGTGCCCGGCGGCGGAGGCGATCTGGAACACGACCGCCGACTCCAGCGCCCACGCCGCCATCACCGAGGTCAGCACGAGCGGTGACGGCAGCCGGACCGCGGTACCACGCCGGGCCAGCCGCACGGTCCAGGCGGCTCCGGCCAGCGCCAGCAGGCCCGCGCCGGCCAGCAGCGCCGGCAGCGCTGGTCCCCACCCGCCGATCAGCCGCGGCACCAGGCCCGGCACCGCGAGCAGCGCCAGCGCTACGACCGCGACCAGGTCGGCGCCGCGCAGCGTGACCGCCGAGGCGAGCACCGGGCGGGCCGGCAGCGACGTGCGGCGCAGCACGCTGGTCACCCGCAGCGCCTCGCCCAGGCGCAGCGGCAGCACGTGGTTGCCGAGCAGGCTGACGTGCAGGGCGGCCCAGGACTGGCCGAACCCGAGCCCGGGTAGGGTCGCCCGCCAGCCCCAGGCCCGCAGCCCGAACGCGGCCAGATAGCAGGCCAGGGCCACGGCCAGGCCGGCGGGGTCGGCCGCGAGCGCGGCGAGGACCTCACCGATCGCGGTGAGCGTGGCGGCCGCATCCGGGCCCGCGACCCCGGCCAGGTACCAGGCAGCTAGGGCCAGCACCGCCAGGCCACCGGCCAACTTGATCCGCCGCACCGGCCCTCCAGAGATCGTCTGCTGGTATGTAATGTGAGCCTAACCTCACTAAGTCGGCGGCGATCAAGGAGGGCCTACGAGTGGTCGCTGTGGTTACCGGCGCCGCCGGGTTCATCGGCACGACGCTGGTCGGGTTGCTGGCCGGCCGCGGTCCGGTGGTCGCGATCGACCGGCGCCCGGCCGGCCCGTCCACCAACGGTGTCCGTTACCTACGGGCTGACCTGCTCGACGACGATCCGGTCGTGACGGCGGCGCTCGGCGGCGCCTCGGCCGTGTACCACCTGGCGGGCTGCCCCGACGTGCGCGATCCGCGCCGGGACGCCGAGCAGCACCGTTACCGCGACAACGTGCTCGCCACCGCGGCCGTGCTGGCCAGGGTGCCGGCGGAGGTTCCGCTCGTGGTGACCTCGTCGTCCTCGGTGTACGGCGGGACGGTCCCCGGCCGGCCCAGCGCCGAGACCGATCCGCTGCGCCCGCACGGCGGCTACGCGCGCAGCAAGCTGCTGGTGGAACGGCTTTGCCAGGCGCGCCTGGACGCCGGCGGCACGGTCACGGTGGTGCGGCCGTTCACGGTCGCGGGCGAGGGCCAGCGGCCCGGGATGGCGCTCGCCCAATGGATCGACGCCGCGCGCGCCGGCCGGCCGTTGCGCCTGCTCGGACACCCGGAGCGCAGCCGCGACATCACCGACGTGCGCGACGTCGCGCGGGCGCTCGCCGAGCTTGGTGAGCGGCCGGTCGACGGCGTGGTCAACGTGGGCACGGGGGTGGCCAGGACGCTTCGCGAGCTGGCCGGGGCGGTCGCCGTGCTGTTCGGCACGCAGGTCTGCACGGTGCTCGAACCGACGCACCCGGCCGAGGTCGACCACACGCTGGCCGACGTCGGCCGGCTGCGGGCGCACCTGGGCTGGGTGCCGGTAACCGACCTCGACGGGCTGGTCGCCCGCCAGGCCGCCGCCCGCTCGCTGTCGTTGACGACGTGACGCAAGGGCGTGACCTGCGGCGAGCCCTGGCCGGCGTCGCCGCCGTGGCCTTCGCCGCCGCCGCGCTCGGCATCCCGGTGCGGGCCACCCCGCAGGAGCAGGTCGCGGTCGACGAGCCGCAGTACCTGATGAGTGCCCTGTCCATCGGCGCCGACGGCGACCTGGACATCGGCAACCAGCTCGAGCGGCGCCAGTGGCGGCGGTTCACGGCGGTCGAGCCGCCGGTGGAGACGATCGTGCAGCCGGACGGTTCGCAGATCAGCCCGCACGATCCGCTGCTGCCGGTGCTGCTCGCGGCGCCGACGGTCATTGGCGGCTGGGCCGGCGCGAAGCTCGCGCTCGCCGCGCTGGCCGCCGCGCTGGCCGCGCTCACGCTGTGGGTCGCGGTGCGCCGCCTCGACGTGCCGCTGCCGGTCGCGGCGGCCGGCGTCGCCGTCGCGTCGGCGTCGGCCCCGCTGGCGGTCTACGGCCAGCAGGTCTACCCGGAGGTGCCGGCCGCGCTGGCGTGCCTGGCCGGGGCCGCGGCGCTGACGGGCCGGCATGATCGGCACAGCCGGGGCGAGCTTGCGTTGCTCGGCGTCGCGGTGGTCGCGCTGCCGTGGCTCGCGCTCAAGTACGTGCCGGTGGCCGGCGCGCTCGCCGGGCTCGGCCTGGTGCGCTGGTGGCGGGCCGGGTTCAGGCGGGAAGCGGTGGCGTTCGCCGCGGCGACGGGCGCCGCCGGCGCGCTCTACCAGCTCGCTCACGTGCTGGTCTGGGGCGGTTGGACGCCGTATGCCAGCGGCGACCACTTCCGGCAGGTCGGGCAGCTCGGCGTGATGGGCACGAACCCGAACTTCCTGTTCCGCTCGTGGCGGCTGATCGACCTGCTGGTCGACCGCACGTTCGGGCTCGTCGTCTGGCAGCCGGCGTGGTTGCTGCTGGTGCCGGCGCTCGCCGCGCTGCTCGCCCGGCGCCGCACGCTCCCGCCCGGCGGGGCGCTCGCGGTGCTCGGCCTGCCGCTGCTGGCCGGCTGGCTCGTCGCGACCTACGCCGCGCTGACCATGCACGGCCACTGGTGGCCGGGCCGGCAGGTCGTCGTGGTGCTGCCGCTCGCCGTGCTCGTCGTGCTGTGCTGGCTGGCCCGGGCCGGCCGGGCGGTGCGGCTGCTCGCGGCCGCGCTCGGCCTGGTCGGCGTGTCGACCTATGCGTGCGTGCTCGTCGACGGGCTGACCGGGGAGCTCGCCTGGGTCAACCACTTCTTCACCCCGGACGCGCCGGCGTACGCCCTGCTGCATCCGCTGCTGGCCAGCTACGGCACGACCACCAGCAACGTCGTCTGGACCGGGTTGCTGCTCGGTCTATCCGCCGCCACTCACCTTGCCGCCCGCCGCCGCCAGAGGGCCACTTGGGGAGCTTTAGTTTCAGATGTGGAACTGGAGCTCCCCAAGTCGGCGGCTCCGGGGGTCAGCTCGCCTGGCGACGGGGAAAGAACGACGCGTCGCCGGTGACCGTGAGCCCCACCTCGTCGTCGAGGTTGAGCCGCTGGTGGCCGAGCGTGCGGGCGACCAGGCGGCCGGCGTCGCGCACGGCCAGCTCGACGAGCGTGTCGTGCCCGTAGAAGTGCACGCCGGTGACCCTGGCCGGCACGCCCGTGCCGGCCGGCCCGAGCACGATCTGCTCGGGGCGCAGCAGGACGGTTCCGGTGGTCGCATCGGCGTGCGAACCGCCGGCGACCGGCACGGCGCCGAGCGTGCATTCGGCGGTGCCGTCGCGGCGCAGCGTCGCCGGCAGCACGACGGCCTCCCCGACGAAGCTCGCCACGTCCAGGTCGGCCGGCCTGGTGTAGAGGTCGGCCGGCGGCGCGGCCTGCACGATCCGGCCGCCCTGCAGCACGGCGACCAGCGTCGCCATCGACAGCGCCTCCTGCTGGTCGTGGGTCACCAGCACCGCGGTGGCGTTCGCGCTGTGCAGGGCGACCCGCACGTCCTCGCGGACCGCCGCCCGCAGGCCGGTGTCCAGGGCGCTGAACGGCTCGTCGAGCAGCACCAGCGCGGGCGCCGGGGCGAGCGCCCTGGCCACCGCGACCCGCTGCTGCTGGCCGCCGGAGAGCTCGTTGGGCATCCGGGAGCCCAACCCGCCGAGGCCGACCAGCTCGAGCATCTCGTCGACCCTGGCCCTCGACGACCGGCCGCGCGGCAGCCCGAAGCCGACGTTGGCGGCGACGCTCAGGTGCGGGAACAGCGCCCCCTCCTGCGGCACGACGCCGACCGACCGCCGCTCCGGCGGTACCGGGCGGCCGCGCCCGGCGACGGGCCGCCCGCCAACGACCACCTCGCCGGCGTCGGGGTTGTCGAACCCGGCGACGATCCGCAGCAGCGTGGTCTTGCCGCAGCCGGACGGCCCGAGCACCGCGGCCAGGGAGCCCTGCGGCACCGTGAGGTCGACGCCGCGCAGCACGGACAGGGCGCCGAAGCTCTTGGTCAGGCCGCGGACGATCAGCTCGCTCATGACGTTCCCCGTTTCTGGCTCCAGCGCCGGCCCGACAGGCCGAGCAGCACGGTCGGCAACGCCGCCAACAGCAGCAGCGCCACCGCGAACGGCGCCGCACCCGCGTACGCCCCGACCTCGGTGTTGCTCCACAACCTGGTGGCCAGCGTCTCCAGCCCGGTCGGCCGCAGCATCAGCGTCGCCGGCAGCTCCTTCATGCAGGTCAGGAACACCAGCACGGCGCCGGCGGCGATGCCGGGTGCGGCCAGCGGAACCGTGACCGAGCGCAGCACACCGGCCGGGGTCCGGCCAAGCGAGCGCGCCACGTCCTCCAGCGCCGGCGGGCTCTGCTCGACCGAGGCCCGCACCGCCGCGACCGCCGCCGGCAGGAACAGCACCGCGTACGCCAGCACGAGCACCGGCAGCTCCTGGTAGATCGGCCGGGCGTAGCGCACCGCCAGGAACACCATCGCGAGCCCGACGACGATGCCCGGCAGCGCGTGCCCGGCGTAGGACGCCTGCTCCAGGCCCCTGGCCAGCCGCGACCGGTAGCGGCCGGCGAGCGCCCCGACCGGCAGCGCGAGCGCGACCGCGAGCAGCGCGCCGAGGGCGGACACGTAGAGCGTGCTCAGCGTCGCCGGGCCGAGCTCGGTCAGGTCCAGCCCGGCGGAGCTGCCCCTGGTCAGCCAGTAACCGAGCGCCACGAGCGGCAGCCCGATCGCCAGGCCGACCACGGCCACGCACCATGCCACCGCCGGAACGGCCCACCAGCCCAGCGGCACCGGGCGCGGCGCCCGCGCCGTCCCGCCCAGGCTCGCGTACCTGGCCCGGCCACGCGTGCGGCCCTCGGACCAAAGGATCACGACGGTCATCGCGACCAGCACGCACGCCAGGATCGCCGCGGGCGTCGGGTCGAAGCTCGACCGGTAGGACGTGTAGATCACCCGGGTGAACACGTCGAAGCGCAGCATCGCCACCGCGCCGAAGTCGGACAGCACGTACAGCGCGACCAGCAGTGCCCCGCCCGCGGCCGCCGGCCGCACCTGGCGCACGGTCACCGAGAGGAACGTGTGCAGCGGCCCGCGCCCGAGCGAGCGCGCGACCTCCTCGTGGGCCGGGTCGATCCGGGCCAGCGCCGCCACCACGGGCAGGTACACGTACGGGTAGCTGACCAGCGTCAGCACCAGCGCCGAGCCGGCGAAGCCGTCGAGCCGGGGAAACAGCGAAAGCCAGCAGAACGCCGCCACGTACGACGGCACCGCCAGCGGCAACGCCACCAGCACCCCCCACACCCTGCGCCCGGGGAGCCCGGTGCGCACCACGAGGCC
>DASSUA010000130.1:0-5195 GCA_035707525.1 Pseudonocardiaceae bacterium | reverse complement strand
GCGCGGTTTATCGCACCGAAATGGCGATCATGACCAGCCCGCCCCCGCGCAAACCCCCACGCCGACCGACGCGCCGGGCCCCAAGCCGCAAACCCACCCCCGGCCTGCAACAACCGCCCCTCCAAAGGAGCCGCACCCAACGGCGATCATGAATCGGGCGCGGCCTGATGAACCGGGCCGTGGGCGTGATCGCGAACCTGAACGGCGCCGGTAGGAAGTCGGTCTGCGGATGGACGCGGTGCCGGCGGCCCGCTCGATACCGTCCAGGGCATGGTGAGCGATGCCGGGCGGGTCGGGCCGCCGTCGGCGGGGATCGGGTCACCGTCGGTGGCGGCCGGGGACCTGGTGGTGGACGGCGTGCTGGCGGCTGGGCTTGTGCTGTTCGTCGGGGTGGTCGCGAGCGACCCCGCGGTGCTGGGACCGTCGTGGCTCGGCTGGCCGGTGGCAGTCGCGCTGTGTGCCCCGGTGGCGGTGCGGCGCAGGTGGCCGGTTGCCGCGCTCGCCGCGGTGCTCGGGGCGTTTCTGGCGGCTGTCGGAATGGGAGTGCTGACAACCGATGGCGGCTGGACGGCGCTGTTGGCGCCGGCTGTCGTGCTGTACGCGGTCGGCCGGGCCGAGCCGGCGCGGCGGGTGGTCGACGTCGGGCTGGCGGCCCTGGTCGGGCTGGGCGTGGCCGCGGTCGCGGTGGCCGCGGTCGCGGTGGAGCCGGTAATCGGGGCGAGGGCGCCCTGGGAAACGGCGATCGAGGTGGCGGCGCTCGCCGGGTTCGGGGTGGCGGAGCTCGGCCTGTTCTGGCTGGCCGGCCGGGCGGTGCGGCAGTGGCGGGCGCTGGCGGCGCGCTCGGCGCGGCTGCGGACCGAGGGGGCGGTCGCCGGTGAGCGGCTTCGGATCGCGCGTGAGCTGCACGACGTGGTGGCGCACAGCCTGAGCCAGATCGCGGTGGAGGCGGCGACGGCGAGCCACCTCGCCGCGACCGGGCGGGACCGGACCGGCGAGGCGCTGCGGGTCATCGAGTCGACCAGCCGCGCGGCTCTCGAGGAGATGCGCCGGCTGCTAGGCGTGCTGCGCTCGGGTGATGCGGAGCCGGAGGCGCTGGTCCCGGCGCCCGGTCTGGACGAGCTGCCGGCGCTCGCCGGCCGGTCCGTCATGCCGGTCGAGCTGGACGTGCGCACCGGGCCGGGCGTGCCGGACGGGGTCCAACTGTCGGCCTACCGCATCGTGCAGGAGGCGCTGACCAACGTGGCCAGGCACGCCGGCGCGGCCCCGTGCCGGGTCGTCGTCGAGGCCGGCGGCGGCGAGGTGCGGGTCGAGGTGACCGACCGGGGGCCCGGACCGCCGCCGGGCTGGGACCGCGCCGGCGGCAGGCACGGGTTGATCGGGATGCGGGAGCGGGTCGCCCTGTACGGCGGGACGTTCACCGCCGGCCCTGGGACCGCCGGCGGCTTCACGGTGACGGCGCGGCTGCCGTACGGGCGGCCCCGGTGAGCGCGCCCGAACCGATCCGGGTGCTCGTCGTCGACGACGCGGTGCCGGTTCGACGGAACTTCCTGGCACTGGTCGAGTCCGACCCCGCCATGACCGCCGTGGGTGAGGCCGGCACCGGGGCGGAGGCGGTGCGGCTGGCCCGCGAGCGGCGGCCGGACGTCGTGCTGATGGACGTTCGGATGCCGTGCATGGACGGCATCGAGGCGACCGCGTTGATCTGCGGCGACGAGCCGGGCGTGCGGGTGCTGATCCTCACCACGTTCGACCTGGACGCCTACGTCTACGCGGCGCTGCGGGCCGGCGCGAGCGGCTTCCTGCTCAAGGACACCCCGCCGTCGGACCTGCTGGCCGCGATTCGGGTGGTCGCCGGCGGCGACGCGCTGCTCGCGCCGGCAGTCACCAGAAGGCTGATCGCCGAGTTCGTGGCCCGGCCGGGCCGCTCACCGAGGGCACGGAGCCTGGACGGGGTGACCGGTCGGGAACGGGAGGTGCTCGCCCTGATCGCGTCCGGGCTGTCGAACGCCGAGATCGCCGCGCGGCTGCACGTGACCGTGGCGACGGTGAAGACGCACGTCAGCCGCCTGCTCGGCAAGCTGGGCTGCCGCGACCGGACGCAGCTGGTGATCGCCGCCTACCAGGCGAACCTGGTCTGACGGCACGTGGGCGCCCCCAAAGGCGACCGGGGGCGCCCACGCGGTTGAGCCGAGCGAACAGCGGGTTGCCGCAGGATCGACCTGCCCGCTCGACCTCCCTCCGTCAGGCCGCCAGGCCGTAGGCCCGCAGGACCGTCTGGTCGATCGCGTTGCCCGCGGCGTCGTTCGCGCTGACCCGCAGCGACACCGCACCCGACGTGTCGGCGGCCCTCGGGTGCAGCACAGTAGCGCGCCACCGGCCGTTGCCGAGGGCAATTAGGACGATCTCCGCCCAGGTGTTGCCGTCGTCGAACGACGCCCACGCCTGCACCTGAGCGACCGCCGGGCCATCGGCGCCCGGCTGGTGGCCGGCGCCGATGGTGAACGAGTACGCCGCGTGGTCCGGCGCCCGGTTCAGCGCGTCGAGCTGCAGGCCGTAGTCGACCCGCAGCAGCGGCGGCAGCTCCTCGGTGCCCTGCGCCGGCCGGCTCGAGGTGAACGTCCACGCGGTTCGGGTTTCGGTCGCGTGGCTCCACCACGGAGCGGAGCGCTTGGCCTCGTACTCGAGCCGGTAGCTGGCGGTGGCGGGCAGCACCCGGAACCGGCCGAACGGTGCCGACGCGGATTCCGCGAGCAGTTGGCCGTTGCCGTACAGCCTGGTGCGCTGCACGTCGAGCGGGACGCTCCAGGAGGCGTGCCCGCCGGAGTCGACGAACGGGAAGATCGACAGATCCAGGTCGTCGCCGGTGCGGGTGACCGGCCACCACGCCGCGACGGCCGGCCGCCGGACGCCGCCGAACCAGGTTTCCGACAGCTGGTCGCGAGGGCTGTAGACGGTCTCGTGGAAGCCGCGGAACTCGCTGTCGAACGGTGCGTTCGCCCACGCCAGGTGCCACCACTGCGTGTCGTTCGCGGTGACCCACTCGGTGCGCTCCAGCGGCCGTGGCAGGTCGTCGGCGAACCCGGCGGAAAACGTCGGGTACGGCCGGAACGCGTGCCGCACGTCGGTGCCGTGCTGGCCGGGCGAGGCGCCGACGTAGCGCGAGTCGACCTGCGCGGTGTTGGTGCGACCCACGGTGTAATGCAGCGAGGTCGGCACCGCCTGGTGCGGCTCGAGCAGGTCGAAGGCGTACGGGCTGACCGAGGTGCCGGAGAACTCGGCCCGCACCTCCCCCTGCCGGAGCAGGTCGACCAGCGTCAGGCCGGGGGCCTGCTCGATCGTCCAGGCCGGGATCCTGACCTCGCCGGGGTTGCCGGCGCTGGCCAGCAGCAGGCCGGGCACGTTGTTGAAGATCACCGCGCCCCAGGCGCCGGCAGCGGTGGCGTTGCGGACCTTCTCGACGAACGGCACCCCCGCGCCCCTGGAGATCAGCGCGATCTTGCCGCGGACGTCGACGCCGGCGTACTCCTGCGGGCGCCCGAAGCCGACATGGACCAGCGGCAGCCGGTACGTGCCGTCGATGCGCAGGGCATTGGACATGTACTGCGGGTCGAGCGGGATCCGCTGCGGGCTGGTCACCTCGGCCCGGATCGGCGGCGCGATCATCCGCCACTTCGTGTAGAACTCGAAGTCGCCCTCGGTGACCGGCTGGGTCGGGGTGGCGAACGCGCGGTCGATCGGCCAGCCGGCGGTCAGCGAGCTGTGGAAGGTGCGCTCGTTCGGCCCCTCACCGGCGCCGCGGTGGTAGGAGATGACGAACCAGGACGGCGCGGCCGGCCGCTGGGTTTCGAACGTGACCTCGTTGGCCCCGCTGGCGTCGAGCACGATGCTCGCGTCGCCGGTGACCTCCAGCTGCGGCTGGTTGACCATGCTGACCTCGGTGGCGTACACGTTCGGTGCGTCCGCGGTGCCGAGGTAGCCGGCCAGGTTGTAGGTGCCGGGCGGCACCCGGAAGGTCACCGTGTTGCTTTCCCGCGAGTAGTACTTGCTGGTGAACGCGCCGGTCTCCAGGCTCCACAGCTCCGCCCAGCTGATCACCGCGGCCGGGCGGCCGTCCCGGGCGATGCCGGAGACGGTCAGGTTGTACATCTCGGGCTCGACGTAGGCGCCGACCGAGGTGTGGACGACCGTGGCGCCCGAGGTGGCGACCAGGTAGCCGCCGTAGAGGTCGAGCGCCCCGGCGGCCGGGTCGACGGTCACCTCGACCGACGCCGTGCCGGCGGCCGGGACCGTCACGCTCGGCTGGCTGACCCGGAACATCCCGGCCGGCGCGGGCCCGCTGTCGCGGCCGGACACCTGCAGGCTCAGGTTCAGCGTGATGCCGGTCGCGGTGTCGTTGGTGTAGCTGACGGTCTTGGTCACCGGGGCCTGGCCGTCGTGCGGGAACGGGAAGTTGCCCAGGTTGAGCGTGCCGGGGCCGGCGTGGACCCGCTGGCCGAACGCGCGCGCCACATCGAGCCGGCCGCCGCCCTGCTGGTAGACGGACTGGCCGCCGATCGTGCGGGCGGTGGAGACCAGGGCGTCCTTGAGCTGGCGGTGGGTGTAGCCGGGGAAGGCCTGCGCCAGCAGCGCGGCCGCGCCGGCGACGTGCGGGGTGGCCATCGAGGTGCCGGACAGCGTCACGTACCGCTCGTCGACGATCGGCCCGAGCGCGGTGCCCTCGGCGCGCGCGGCGACGATGTCGACGCCCGGCCCGGTCAGGTCCGGCTTGATGCCGTAGTCGCGCAGCCGCGGGCCGCGGCTGGAGAACCAGGCCAGCTCGTCCTGCTTGCTGACCGCGCCGACGGTCAGCGCCTCGTCGGCCCAGCCGGGGCTGGCGATCGTGGACTCGCCGCTGCCGAGGTTGCCGGCCGCGACCACGACCAGCATTCCGGTCGTGGTGCTGATCTCGTCGACCGCCTGCACGAGCGGGTCGTTGCCGTCGGACGGCGAGCCGGTGCCAAGGCTCATGTTCGCCACGTCGGCGCCCTGCGCGGCCGCCCATTCCAGCCCCTCGATGATCCCGGCGAAGTCGCCGGAGCCGCCGCTGTTGAGCACCTTGGCGTTGATCACGCTGGCGCCGGGGGCGACGCCCTTGCGGCTGGCGGCCGCCTCGCCGGTGCCGGCGGCGATCGAGGCGACGTGCGTGCCGTGGCCGT
>DASSUA010000129.1:0-8664 GCA_035707525.1 Pseudonocardiaceae bacterium | reverse complement strand
GAGACGGAGACGGAGACGGAGACGGAGACGGCTGCGATGATGACTTGGACACTTCAACCTCCTGAACGGGTGATCAACTTAGCCCATCCAGTGGCTGGGTATTAAACCCGGGAACTGGTGCAAAGACTCAGACCCGTAACGCGGAGATCATCCGCCGGCAGCGGGATCCGGAGCTGGCGCGGCGGCAGGACGTGCTGTCGACGCTGGTGCGCCGGTACGCGCAGGTCGGGGCGGCGACGCAGGACGGCGAGCTGCGCGACCAGCTGATCACGCTGCTGCTCGCCGGCCACGAGACGACCGCGACGGCGCTGGCCTGGTGCCTGTACCTGCTGGCCCGCAACCCGCAGGCGCAGCGGGCGCTGCACGCCTCTCTCGACGCCGGCCGGACCGACTACGCGGCGGCGGTGGTGACCGAGGCGCTGCGGGTCCGGCCGGTGATCGCGAACGTCGCGCGGCGGCTGCGGGAGCCGACGGTCGTGGGCGGGCGGTTGCTGCCCGCCGGGGTGGCGGTGCTGCCGTCGATCTCGCTGGTGCACCTCGACGACGGCAACCACCCGTTGGCGCGAAAGTTCCGCCCCGAACGCTGGCTGGAGGGGGCCGGCGAGCAGGGCATGGTGTTCCCGTTCGGGGGCGGGCCGCGGCGCTGCCTCGGCGCCCCGTTCGCGGTGGCGGAGCTGAACCTGGCGGTGGCGGAGATCGGCCGCCGGTTCGAGATCGCGCCGGCGGACGGCAAGCCGGAGAAGGCGAAGATGCGGCACATCACGCAGGTGCCGGCTCGCGGCGCGCTGATCCGGCTGACCGCACGCACCTGACGCGCCCGGTCAGGCGGTCAGGCGGTCAGGCGGGTCAGGCGCCGCCGGAGCGCCTCCTGCCCGGCGGCGTCGAAGCCGCCCTTGGTCAGGTAGGCGGCGACGCCGCCGTACTCGGTCTGGACGTGATCGAGGGTCCGCAGCATCGTCTCCGGGCTGGTGGCCTGCAGCCGGCGGATCAGCTCGCGGCGTGCCTCGTCGGTGACGCCGGCCAGGTACCGCTCGTTGGTCTCGCGCAGTCGCTCCTCGGTGACGGCGTAGTCCGCGGCGACCGCGTCCGGGGCGACCCCGGCGACGGTCAGGACCATCGCCACGACGATGCCGGTGCGGTCCTTGCCGCCGGCGCAGTGGACGACGACGCCGCCGGGCGGCGCCTCGGTGATCGCGGTGGCGGCGGCCGCGTACAGCTCGGGCCGCCGGTCGATCAGCTGGATGTAGATCTCGGCCAGGGTCGAGTGCAGCTCGTCCGGGTCGGCCGGGTCCTGCACTGGAAGGTTGCGGTACAGCGGCTGGTCGGCGAACGGGCTCGGTTCGGCGTCGCACTCGGCCTCGCGCCGCAGGTCGATGATGCGACTGACGCCGTAGCCGGTGACCGCGGCGACGCCGTGCTCGGTCAGATTGCCGTGGCTGTCGGACCTGATCAGAGTCCTGGGGCGGATCTCGCGACCGTCGGCGGTCGGTAGCCCGCCGAGGTCGCGCACGTTGAGACAGTTCGGCCAGGTGAGGTCGATTGGCATGGCTCTAGAAGCTACCGGGCCGACGCCGGAAGCTCGGCCGTTTCCCGCAGCGGTAGGGCAGCCCTGGAGAACTCGGCCTTCGGATCGTGGATCTGGCCCAGCGAGACGATCTCCCGGCGGAACAGCAGCGCCAGCGTCCAGTCGGCGAGGATGCGGACCTTGCGGTTGAGCGTCGGCATCCGGCTGACGTGGTACGTGCGGTGCATGAACCAGGCCAGGTAGCCCTTGAGCTTGATCCCGTAGATCTCGGCGACGCCCTTGTACAGGCCGAGGCTGGCGACCGAGCCGGCGTACTTGTGCTCGTAGTTGCGCAGCGGCCGGCCGTCCAGGTGGGCGAGCACGTTGTCGGCGAGCACCTTCGCCTGCCGGACGGCGTGCTGAGCCGAAGGGCTGGTGGTCGCGTCCGGGTTCTCCGCGATGCGGGACAGGTCGGGAACGGCGGCGCAGTCACCGGCGGCGAAAACCTCGGGATGCCCCTCGACCTGCAGCGCGGCGGTGCAGCGAAGCGTTCCCCGCTCGGTCAGTGGCAGGCCGGTCCGCTGCAGCAGCGGGCTGGCCTTGACGCCGGCGGTCCACACGATCGTGCCGGCCTCGAAGCGGGTGCCGTCGTCGAGCTCGACCTGGCCGCCGACGAGGCTGGACACCCTGGTCTCCAGGAAGACCTCGATGTCGCGCTCGAGGAGCCGCTCGACGGTGTAGACGCCCATCCGCGGGCTGACCTCGGGCATGATCCGGCTGGCCGCCTCGACCAGGACCCAGCGCAGGTCGGACGGCTCGAGGTTCTCGTAGTACCGGGTCGCGTAGCGGGCCATGTCCTCGAGCTCGGCGAGCAGCTCGATCCCGGCGTAGCCGCCCCCGATCACCAGGAACGTCAGCAGCCGCCGCCGAAGCTGCTCGTTGGCCGTGGTGGCCGCGATGTCGAGCCTGGACAGCACGTGGTTGCGCAGGAAGATGGCCTCGCCGATCGTCTTGAACCCGATGGCGTTCTCGGCGAGCCCCGGGATCGGCAGGGTCCTCGACACCGAGCCGGGCGCCATGATCAGCACGTCGTAGCCGATGCGCTCGATGGCCCCGTCGGGCACCTCGACGGTGGCGGTGCGGGCGGCGTGGTCGACCGCCGAGACCCGCCCGGTCAGCACGTGGCAGTGCGTCAGCACCCGCCGAAGCGGCACGACGACGTGCCTGGGCTCGATCGACCCGCCGGCCGCCTCGGCCAGGAACGGCTGGTAGGTCATGTGTGGCTGCGGGTCGACGACCGTGACCGATGCCTGCCCGCGGCGCAGCTTGCGCTGCAGCCGCAGCGCGGCGTACATGCCTACGTAGCCCCCGCCGACGATCAGGATGCGGGTCGGCTCCGGGCTTCTAGCCTCCATGCCTCCATGGTTACACCGCCCCGGTCCGGCCTGCGCCTTCCGCGGCTGTGTCCATCACCACCAGGCCATCACCACCAGGTCATCGCCACCAGGTCAACCCCTGCGCAGCAGCATGAGCACGACGGCGGCGACGCCGGTGACGCCGAGCAGCGCGGCGATCTCGATCAGCGCGGGCGTCTCGCTCCTCGGCAGCCGCCAGGCGAGCGCGGCCATGGCGAACACCACGGCCTGGATGCCGGCGAACCGCAGCGCCGGGCGGCGCAGCACCGTCAGGTGCACCCGGGCCCGCATCGGGATCACCGCGACCAGCCCGCTCAGCACGTGCAGCAGGTGCACCAGCACGACGGTCGCCAGCACCGCCGGGCGGACCGGGTCGCCGCCGCCGTACACCGCGAGCAGCAGGGCCGCACCGCCGCCGAGCACCGCGGCCGCCGGCGAGGCCGGCACGAGCACCGCGGCGAGCGCCACCAGGGCCAGCACGATCAGGACGCCGGGCGGCGCGCCCTCGGTCGACAGCACGGCCACGAGCCCGCCGGCGACCGCGGCGAGACCCAGCCGCAGAACCCAGTCCGGCATGGTGCCTCGCCGGTCCACGATCGTCACGACCGGCATCGAACTCACCGGGCGGCCCTCGCGACGTGGCGGCGCTGGCCGACGGCGAGCCGGCGCAGGATCGCCGCGGTGACGGCCCCGTCACCCCAGTTGAGCACCGGCACCCCGTGCGCGGCCAGGGCCTCGATGCGCATCCGGTGCTCGGCCTTGATCAGCGCGAGCGCCGCCTCGCCGTACTCGACCTCGGGGTCGGCGACGAGCGGGCTCGGCAGCACGTCGACCGCGACGACGAGTCCGGCGCGCCGGGACGCCACGACCGCGATCTTGACCGCAGCGTCGTCGAGGAACGGGGAGAGCACGACCACCATGGCCCCGGCCCGCACCAGATGCGGCCGCAGCACGGGCCGCAGCGCCCAGCCCGAGGACTGGCCGCACACCACGAGCCGGTGCCGAAACCGCAGCAGGTGCCTGGCCCCGCCGCCCGGCTCGAGGCACAGCGCCGGCCGGCCGAGGTCGACGAGCCCGACCCGGTCGCCCTGGCGCAGGTAGCAGGCGGCCAGCGAGGACGCCGCCCGGATCGTGATGTCCAGGCTGCTTGGCTGGGGCGGCTTGCGGCTCCGGCCGCGCTCGGCCTCGGAGCGGGCCCAGTTGACGAGCTCGTGGCCGACGTCGCAGCGGGTGTCGATGGCGATGACGACCTCGGCGTCGGCGTCGGCGTACCGCTCCCGCACGTGCAGCGCGCCGGCATCGGGGAAGCCGCTGCGCAACGAGACGCGCCAGTCCACCCGGCGCGGCCGGTCACCGGGCGCGAACGGGCGGATCGCGCGCAGGTCGGTGGTGTCGCCCGCGCGCCGCGACCGGTGCGCACCGACCAACCCGGCCGGGCGCGGCGGCAGCGGCCCGGCCGGCAGGGCGTCGATCGGCGGCAGCGTGATCTGCCTGGTGGCGACGCCCACGACCGGTCCGTAGATCGACAGGGCATCCATGCTCGCGACAAGGTGGTCCGGGCGCAGCACGACGGCCTCACCCCACTGGCTCGACCGGATCGGGCACCGGATGCGGTAGCGGCCGGCCGGCAGCACGTGCACACGCCCCGGCCCCCTGGTCCGGTTCTCCGGCACCCGGACGGCCAGCAGCTCGTCGGCCGGGTCACAGCTGATGTCGATGCTCAGCGACCGGCCGCTGAACGGCTCGATGAGCTTGGGCACCGGCACCGCCCGCACGAGCGGCGGCTCCGAGCCGCGACGGGACAGCCGGCTGAGCGTGAAGACCGTGGCGATCAGCAGCGGCGCGCCGACCAGCACCGCCTCCAGCCGGTGCACGAGCGCGCCGAACGCGACCAGGCCGATCCCCAGGACGAGCCCGCGCCGCAGCGAGTCCGTCGGCTGCCAGAGCTGGCCCGTGCGGCGGCGCAGCGCATCGAGCAGCCGCCGGCCGCGCCGGTCGTCGATCTGGAGATTCGGGTCGGCGACGGTCATCGCTGGCGGTTCATCGTTTGGCGGTTCATCGTTTGGCGGTTCATCGTTTGGCAGAGCGGGTCGACGGCGGGGCCGCGACGCTGCCGAGCAGCTCGTTGACCACGTCCGTGGCGGTGGTGCCCGAGGTCCACGTCTCCGGCCGAAGCGTCAGCCGGTGCGCCAGCGCGGGCATCGCGCAGTCCTTGACGTCCTCGGGCAGCACGTAGTCGCGGCCGTCGACGACGGCCAGGGCGCGGGCGACGAGCAGCAGCGCGAGCGAGCCTCGCGGCGAGGCGCCGACCTCGACCGCCGGGTGCCGCCTGGTGGCCGAGGCGAGCTCGACGCAGTAGTCGAGCACGTCGGCGTCGACGTCGAGCCGCTCTACGCCGGCCTGCAGCTCACGCAGCCGCGCGGCGTCCACGACCGGGTCGACCGTGGCCTCCTCGCGCTGGCGGTCCAGCCGGCGCCGCAGCACCGCCAGCTCCTCGGCACGCTCGGGGTAGCCGACGTCCAGCCGAAGCAGGAACCGGTCGAGCTGAGCCTCCGGGAGCGGGTAGGTGCCCTCGTATTCGATCGGGTTCGCCGTCGCCAGCACGTGAAACGGCGCCGGCAGGCCGAACGTGTGACCCTCGACGGTCACCTGGCGCTCCTGCATCGCCTCCAGCAGCGCGGACTGCGTCTTCGGCGGGGTCCGGTTGACCTCGTCGGCCAGCAGCAGGCCGGCGAAGATCGGTCCGGCGCGGAAGTCGAAGTCGCGGCGCGCCGGGTCGTACAGGAACGAGCCGGTGACGTCGGCCGGCAGCAGGTCCGGCGTGCACTGCAGGCGGCGGAACTCCAGGCCGAGCGCACCGGCCAGGCTGCGCGCCATGAGCGTCTTGCCGAGACCGGGGACGTCCTCCAGCAGCACGTGACCCCCGGCGAGCACGGCGGCCAGCGCGAGCCGCAGCGTCCGGTCCCGGCCGACCACGGCCGTGCCGACGCCGGCCAGCACGTCGCGGCACACCGCGGCGATCTCGGCGACCGCGGGCGCCGCCTGGCCGCCGGCGCGCACTGCTGCCTTCTGCGAACTCACGGTTCCTCCAGCTCGGCGAACAGCGCCGCGGCGGTTCGCGGATCGGGCACGACGGCGTCGCAACTGGTAACGAGCAGGTGCAGCCTCGGCCCCAGCACCGAGACCGCACGCGGGTCGGCCAGCTCGTCGATGCCGGCCCGGCGCAGCTTCGCCGTCGCGAGCGTGCGCAGCCGCGGCTGCACCCTGGTGACGAACCGGGCCGGGTTGCCGGCCGACTCGGCGAGCCGGCTGGCGAGCGCGGCCGCCTGGTGCTCGGTGCCACCGCCGTACTGGTCCGGTAGCGGCGCCCAGATCGGGTCCGCTCCGGTCGGGGCGCGCAGGCTGACGAGCGTGACGGCGGTGATCGGCACGGCCACCAGCACCGCCCAGTGGGTGACCATGCCGCCAAGGAAGGCCAGCCCGAACCCGGCAAGCACCCCGACGGTCACGGCGATCAGCGCCGCCTTCAGCGGCTTCACACCCGGCTCCCGGCGAGCTCGTCGACGAGCGTCTCCAGCGCCTCGGTGGCGGCGGCGACGTCGGCCTCGGTGACCACGACGTCCGTGCCGAACCTGGCCCGCTGGTACAGCGCGCGCAGCCGGTCCAGCGCCCCCGTGTCCACGTCGTGGCTGGCCAGCACCGACGCGGCGAACTCGGTCGGGGTCTGGTGCGCCGCGCGGGCGCAGCCGGCCTCGGCGGCGGTCTGCTCGAGCACCACCCAGGCGGCGACCACCGCGTCGCCCGGATCGCCACCGGTCCGCCGCCGCAGCTCGGCGAGCGCCCGCCGGACGGCTTGCCGCATCGCGGCCCGCACCGGCCGCAACGGATCCTCCGCCGTGGCGTCGACCGCGTCGGATGGCACGCTGAACCGCCTGCGCCGCCACCGGAGCCACCGGAACCGGATCGCCCCGATCGTGACCACAATGCTGAACAGCAACAGCAGCAGCACAACCAGCAGCAGCAGCGACAGGCCGACCGCCGCGATCGAACCGATCACCGTCGACGTCTCCGACTCGTACGGGCAGTGCGCGGGCGGCGGGTTCATCGCCGCCTCCTCGGGCGTGCAGACCCTTCGCGAATCGTCCAGCGCCCACTCGTTGCCCATGACCCAGCCCTCGCCGAAGTCGACCGCGCTGGTCCCGGCGGCGGAGGCGAGCACGAGCAGCAGGGCGCCGACGGTCACCAGAAAGAGGACCGTCTCGGGGACCCGCCGAATGATCATCTGCGGGCCGGGCGAGCCTGGTTCCCGGCACGGGACGACATGCGGCCAGCATGCCGGATCGGCCGGCTCCCCGTGAACTTCGTTACCACCCTGACACGGGCCGCCGATCATTCGACACGATGAGAGCCGCGGGCCCCGCCACCTTGATCTCGAAGGACCTGGCGTCGTCCTCACCGAACGCGGCGATCACGTGCACTTCGTTGTCCACGACCGCCGGTTCCAACCCGAACGTCCTACGAGCAGTCACCTTGTCGTCGTGTGGAGGCTGGAGCTGGGCGGATCGTCGGCTGCCTGGACGACACAGCGCTTCGGGAGCCATGAGATCGACAGTGACACCGCCGGAACCCAACCAGCTACCTGGTTGGCCCTCGGGAACGAACCCGGCGGCACGCATCGCATCCACAACCGCGGGCTCGTCCGCCAGCCGGCCGGGAACCAGCGCCAAATCCGCGTCCGTCGTAGTTGGCGCCGTGGCGAAATCGGCACCGCCGGCATGAGCGTAGACCGCTTGTGCACCTACGAGAATCATTGCGTCACGGTGCGGCCCCAAGCCATCGAGAGCGTCCAGCAGCACTGAACGCGCCTTGACATACTCCTGCGGAATCATCGTTCCCAACCTGACTCACTCGATTCGAGCGCTGTTATGAGCTGCTCAGCTTCTTCACTCGATCGACCCGGTCCGGTCAGAAGGTCCGCGACCACCTGCGCCGGGGGCGCGTACTCGATCCCGTCCACACGCCGCGACTTCGTGTGGACGACGTCGTCGTACGGGCGCATAACCAGCACGTTCGTACCTCGCTCGACAACCTTCAGACCAAGTCCGTCCATCAGACCCGAATCCGCAAGTAGTGGCGCGAGTTGATCTTCGTGGTATTTGTGGATCTTGTGGTGGTGTTGTTTGGTGGTGTGGGCGTGGCGATGGCCCGAGTGTCGCCTCGGGTGTGCGGGTTCCGGGGTGTGTTGGGGCCGTGTGGCCTGGTCAGGGTGTGGTGGGCAGGGCGCGGATGCGGGTGAGGACCTCGTTGAGCAGGTCGTGGCCGGGTGGTAGGCGCAGGGTGAGTGCGTTGGCGTGGCGGGTCAGTCGGGCGGGGATGCGGATCAGTCGGTGGCGCAGGGTGGCGATCATGGCTTGACCGCCGCGGACGCCGTGGCCGGTGAGTTGCCCGTCGGGTCCGGCGGTGGCGGTGAGTTGATGGAGCCAGCCGGCGATGCTGGCCGCGAGCAGCGCGCCCCACATCCGGGCGCGGTTGACCTGGGGATATCCGGAAGGCAGGTGGCGCAGCGCAGCGCCGTGTTTGCTGTCGCGGAAGAGGTTCTCGATTTGGGTGCGGTGGCGGTACCAGTGCTCCACTGCGGCGGCCTGCTGCGGGGTGGAGATATCCAGGTTCGTGACGATGAAACTGTAGCCGTAGACGGCATCGAGCTCGGCCAGTTCGCTGATCGGTAGGGCGCGTTGGTCGGGG
>DASSUA010000128.1:0-3119 GCA_035707525.1 Pseudonocardiaceae bacterium | reverse complement strand
GCCAACCGCCCACACCTCGGTGACCCGCAGCAGCGCGCAGGCGGCGAGCACGGTCGGGTGCGGCAGGCCGCCGTGCCCGGCTTGCGGCGGGGAGCACACGACCATCGAACCGACGCCGGCGACCTGGGCCGGAACCACGTTCATGACCACGCTCGACGGGTAGGCCGCGTTGCCGCCCGGCACGTACAGGCCCACCCGCTCGACCGGCACCCACCGCTGGGTGACGGTGCCGCCCGGGGTCACCTCGGTGCGGACCTCGGCGCGGCGCTGGTCCCGGTGCACCAGCCGGGCCCGGCCGGTCGCCTCCGTCAGCGCCGCCCTGACGACCGGGTCGAGCGCGTCGAGCGCCTCGGCGAGCCGGTGCTCGGGCACCCGCACCGGGTCGGGCGCGACCCCGTCGAAGCGTTGCGAGAACTCGCGGGCGGCGGGCACGCCGCGCTGGCGCACGGCGTCCAGCACGGGCCGCACGAGCGCGGTGACGGCGTCGACGTCGACCTCGGCGCGCGGCAGCAGCGCGCGCAGCCGGGCCGTCGACAGGTGGCGTCCGCGCAAGTCGGTTCGGCGCAGCAGGCAATCAGGCATGATCTGACAAGACTATGCCGCGCGCTCCTGCATGAGCGCGACGTGGTGCCCGTCAGGATCGCGGCAGGCCGCCATCCACAGCTCGGTGCCGGCGTCGCGGTGCACGACGTGCGGCTTGCCGTCGAACTCGACGCCGGCCGCCGACAGCCTCGCGTGCTCCGCGTCGATGTCGTCGACCTGGAAGTACAGCAGCGTCTTCGTCGCGTACTCCGGCGACTCCGGGACGCCCAGGTAGAGCCGGACCTGCCCCGAGCCGAAGAACGCCATCGGCTGGTTCGGCACCCGGAACAGCAGCGGGATGCCGAGCACGTCACGGTAGAACTCGACCGATCGGTCCAGGTCGGTGACGCTGACGTGGACCTGGGCGAGTGGCCCGAGCGCCATGGTTCCTCCTACAATGCTTAACCGAGGTGAAAGGATAACCATGGTTAACCATCTGCCGCAAACCGCCCTGCCGGCGCGGCCAACCGGGGTGCCGGCGGATGAGCTGCACGAGACGGCCAACCTGCTGCACTCGGCGGCCCTGCGGCTGCTGCGCCGGGCGCGCACGGTGGACGCCGGCATGGACCTGGACGGGCCGCGCGCCTCGCTGCTTTCGGTGCTGGTGTTCACCGGCCCGCAGCCGGTCTCCCGGCTCGCCGAGATCGAACAGGTGTCGCCGCCGGCGATCACCAAGCTGGTGACGGCGCTGCAGGAGGCGGGCCTGGTCGACCGCGAGCGCGCCGCCGGCGACCGGCGGGTGGTCCTGGTCACGGCGACCGCGGCCGGCCGGCGGCTGCTCGAGAAGGGCCGGGCGGCCCGCGTCCGGGCGGTGGCGCGGCTGCTGGACGGGGCGTCGGCCGCAGAGCTGGCGATGCTGCGCGGCGCCGCCGAGCTGATCGGCACCAGGCTCGGCTGAGCGCTGCACGCGCCTTGCACGGGGCTTGCACGCCAGCGGCGGACTCTCACCTTGGATGCAGCCTCGGGCAAGGAGGACGGCATGGCATCTGCGAGAGCTCCCCGCTGGATTCCGTTGGGCTGGACGGCGATCCTGCTGCTTGCGCTGACCGTCGCGGCGCCGCAAGCGCACGCCAACCACCGGCACGTGCCGGACGCCAATGGCTACGTATCGCACCTGAACAAGCTGCACTTCGCCTCGCCGGACACGCCGAGCGGCCCCGGCGGGCAGGACGAGCAGTACTGCGTCGAGTCGCACGACACGTCGGTGGTCAGCCACACCAGGGCCCGGGACTTCGTCCGGCAGACCCTGGTTCAGCTGGACTTCGACAAGATCTGGGACGGCACCGGGGACTGGAAGATCGATCTCTGGTACACCCAGAGCGCCTGCAGCAGCTACTCGTCGGCGACCCGCGACACGATCGAGATCGAGTACCACTACGGGCACAACTGGAACCACATCCCCAACTGCTCCGGGACGTGGGGCTACTACAACTGCGTCGAGTTCCGCCGCCCGGTGTGGAACTCCAGCTACGGCCACTACGACTACGCCAAGGGCTACGTGTACCTGGTGTTCAGCTCGGGCGGCCGGCTCGACCACGTGGGCCGCGCGTTCATCAACCACGAGACCGGGCACATCTGGGGCCTGCGCGACCCGAACTACCCGGGGCACTGCCCCGCGCCGAGCATCATGCACGGCACCGCGGTCGACTACGACTGCACCAACTGGACGCTGTGGTACCCCAGCCAGCCGGACTTCAGCTCGGTCAAGACCGTGATGGCCGGCGGGTGACCCGATGCGGGCGGCGGTGCACCTGGCGTTGATGGCGCTCGTGGCGGCCGGGCTGGCGCTGGCGATGATCGCCGGCGGCTCACCCGGCGAGGCGCGGCTCGACCTGGACAGTGGGCTGCTCGTGAGCACCCGGCGGGACTTCCAGGTCTGCGTCGAGGTCGCCCCGGCGCTGCAGGGGCGGCGGGCGGCACTCGTCGACGGGCTCCGGGCGGCCCTTGAGCGCGTGCGCGGGCACCGCGACTGGGCCGGTGCCGGGCTCGGCGCCGGTCCGCCGTCGATCACGCTCGGGTGTCCCGAGCAACGGCCACCGCAGGCCGGAGCGCATTCGCCGTCCGGTGACCGGGCGGCTCAGCCGAGCCCGTACCGGCTCTGGGTGTACGTGCTCGACGCCGCGACGGCGGACCGGCGGCTCGGTGCGGACGCAGGCGCGGCGTCGGTCGCGGCGGAGTACCTCGCCGACGGCGACCACGGCCGGGCCGAGGTGTCCACCGCGGTCCTGGTCCGGGCCGGTTACCTGGCCGATCCCGCGTTCGCGGGCAACGAGTTGGCGGCCGCGGTCGGCCTGCAGCCGGTGGGACCGGAACCCGCACCGCTCCCGCAGCCCGGCAAATAGAAGACCCGGGGAAGCGCCGGCCGGTAAACGGGCGCTTCCCCGGGCCCGCGACCCCCTAGATCGTTGACCGGTATTTCGGTGCAGGTGGCGACACGTGTGGTGGTAGGTGCGTGAATCTTGTGGTGAAGGTGTCCATGGTCGGCGTTGGGGTTCGGTTGGAGCCGTTGATCGCTGTTTCGGTGCGGTGAGCCGCGC
>DASSUA010000127.1:0-2413 GCA_035707525.1 Pseudonocardiaceae bacterium | reverse complement strand
CACCGCGTTCTCCGCCTACCTGGTGTTCCGGCGGTGGGCGCCGTGGCCGCCGGCCGCGTTCGCCGGCGGCCTGCTCTACGGCTTCTCGCCGTACATGATCGGCCAGGGGCTCGGCCACCTGCACATGGTGCTGATGTTCCTGGTGCCGGTCTTCCTGCTGCTGCTCGACGAGATCATGGTCCGGCAGCGCTGGCGGGCCAGGGTGTCCGGCCCGCTGCTCGGCGTCACCGCCGCCGCCCAGCTGCTCGTCGCCGAGGAGGTGCTGGCCGGGGCCGCGCTGATCGGCCTGGTCGGCCTGCTGGTGCTGGTGGCGCTGTTTCCCGGCGGCGTCCGGCCCCGGCTCCGGCACGGCGCGGTCGGCTTCGCGCTGGCCACCGGCACCGGGCTGCTGCTGGCCGCCGTCCCGCTGTACCACCAGCTGGCCGGACCGCAGCGGCTCCTCGGCACCGTGAGCAGCCCGGACCGCTACCGCGCCGACCTGCTCAGCTGGGTGGTGCCGAGCGGGCTGGTGCGCTTTGCGCCGGACTGGGCGCTGCGGATCAGCGGCGACTTCGTGGGCAACGCCGCGGAGAACGGCAGCTACCTCGGCGTCCCGCTGCTGCTGGTTGCGCTGGCCGCCACCGTGGCGCTGTGGCGGCGCCGGCCGGTGGTGCGCTGGGCCGGCGTCCTGCTTGCCGTGGTGATGGTGCTGTCCTCCGGCGGGTCGCTGCGCGTCGGCGGCCGGGAGACCGGCTTCCCGCTGCCACTCCGCCTGCTCGAGCACGTGCCGCTCTTCGACAGCATCGTCAGCATCCGGCTCTCGTCGTACGCGGTGCTGCTCTGCGGGCTGCTGCTCGCCGTCGGGATGGACGCCGTCCGGGAGCGGGTCCTCGCCGGCGGGACGATCCTGCGGCGGTGGCCGGTCCTGCGGCGGTGGCCGGTCCTGTGGCGGTGGCCGGCGCTGCCGGCCTCGCTCGCCGGCGCCCTGGCTGTGGTCGCACTGCTCCCGCTGCTGCCCGCCGCGTATCACTACAGAATCGACGACGTCGGCGTCCCGCCGTGGTATCGCTCGGCGGCGGTCCAGAACCGGGTTCCGCTGGGCAGCGTGCTCGTCACCGTCCCGGCGGCGTCCGCGGTCAACTCCGCGCCGATGGCCTGGCAGGCGGTCGCCGGGCACCGCTTCAAGGTGCCGTTCGGCTACTCGCTGCACCCCGACGAGGAGGGCAGGGGCCGGTTCAACGCCGACCCGTCGCTGTTCGCCTCGATCATGGTCCGGATCCAGCGCGGCCCGCCGCCGCGGGTCAACGCCGACCACGTCCGGGAGATGCGGGCGGACCTGCGCCGCTGGCAGGTCCGCACGGTGGTGGTGACGCCGGAGAGCAACGCTCACGTCGCGGAGCAGGTCGACCTGCTCACCCGCGTGCTCGGGCGCCCGCCGGTCGCCGACACCGGCGCCTGGGTCTGGTATGACGTCGAGCCCGATGGGCTGGCCGCGCTGCCGGTCGTGCCGCCGCCGTGGCCGCCGCAGCCGGTCTCCCTGCCCGGCCGCTGACCCTGCCGGCGGCCGGCCGACCCCGACGGAGTCCTGCCCGGGCCGACCCGTGCCGGTTTGGAATACTCAGCGCCCATGACCCAGCAGCGGGAGATGGACCCGCACTCGGAACCGGCCGGGCCGGCGACGCCGGAGCCGCCGCAGCCCGGGACCGGGCGGCCGACCCCGCCGGCCGCGACCGAGCCGGAGCTGCCGGCCGAGTCCGCGCAGGTGCCTCCGCCGAGCCGGGGCCGGCTGGTCGCCGAGGCGGTCGGCATGGCCGTGATCACGCTGGCGCTGTCGTTCCGGGCCATCCCCGCGCTGCAGGACCGGCGACAGACGTTCTTCGAGGACGTCGTCGTCAACTGGTTCGGCCCGCAGGCGCACGGGCTGGGCCGGCTCGCCGAGGCCGGCTTCTGGCTGCCGGTCTACCTGCGCACCAACTACGGCGGTGAGCCGTACCTGGCCAACACCCAGCACGGCGCGGTCTACCCGCTGAACCTGCCGTTCTGGTTCCTCGACACGTCCACCGCTCTCGAACTGGTCGTGCTGCTGCACTTCGTCGTCGCCGCCGTGGCGATGTGGGCCTACTGCCGGCTGGGCCTGCGCACCTCGATGTGGGCCGGCTGGCTGGCCGGGGTCTGCTTCACGCTCGGCGCCGGCACGCTCGCGCACATCACCCTCGGCGGGCATGTCGAGGTGATCTGCCTGATGCCGCTGATCTTCCTGACCGGCCACATGGCACTGGAGCGGCGCCGGCTGGGATGGGTCGTGGCCTGCGCGGCCTCGATCGGGCTGGGCTTTCTGGCCGGGCACGTCGAGGTGTGGCTCTACATCATGGTGGCGCTCGCCCTCTACGGGCTCGCCTGGATCCTCTTCCGCGACCGGGGTGGCATCCTGCTG
>DASSUA010000126.1:0-2210 GCA_035707525.1 Pseudonocardiaceae bacterium | reverse complement strand
GGTCACCGGCTCGGAAGGGCCCACTTCGCACGCGATGATCGTCGCAGAGGGCCGGGTCACGACGGCCGGTGGCCCGCCAGCGCGGTGTAGATGTCGTCGACGCGCAGCACGCCGCTGGGCCGGCCGTCCTCGTCGACCACGAGGAACTGCGCACCGGCGACCTGGGCGCGCTCCAGCACGCCGGCGGGATCGCCGTCGAGCTCGCTGTCCAGCAGCACCGCCTCGGGAGCGACCGGCACCGCCGCCCGCCCGGCGGGCGCGAGCGGCGACCTGGCCGCCAGCCGGGCGGCCGTGCCGTCCTCGAGCAGCCCGGCGGCCACCCCGTCGGCACGAACCAGAAGGACGCTGCGGCCGGCGGCCGCGGCCAGCGCGTCGGCGACCGGGCTCTCCGCCGGCAGCTGCAACAGCGGCCGGACCAGGGCCGGCAGGTCGAGCTGCTCCGGCGGCACGCTCCCGAACGGCCGCTGCGCCCTGGAGAGCTCGGCGCTCGTGCCGCTGAGGACGAACCACGCCATCAGCACGATCACCGCGAACCGCAGCCACGCCGCCGGGGCACCGGCGGCCAGCGCCTGCAGGCCCCAGATCACCAGGCCGCCCACCACGATCCCGCCGCCGATCGCCGCCGCCCTGGTGCCCGCGCCGCGCCGGCCGGTCATCGACCACACCGCCGCGCGCAGCACCCGGCCGCCGTCCAGCGGCAGTCCCGGCAGCAGGTTGAACACCGCGACCGCGGCGTTGGCGACGGTGAGCTCGACGGCCAGCAACCACACCAGCCCACCGGGCTCCAGCAACCACCACACGCCGCCGGCGACCGCGGCGACCGCGATCGACACCACCGGGCCGGCGACTGCGATCACGCCCTCGTCGCGTGGCCGCAGCGGCGGTCTGGCCAGCTCGGAGATGCCGCCGAGCAGGAACAGCCGGACCCGGCGCACCGGCAGCCCGAGCCGCAGCGCCGCCACGCAGTGGCCCAGCTCGTGCGCCAGCACCGACGCAGCCAGCAGCACCGCGAGCGTCATCGCCATCGCCACCGCGACCGAGGTCGACAGGCCGGGCACGAGTTGCCTGGTCATCGGGACGTACAGGACGGTGATGACCGCGGCGCCCAGCCACCACGACGGCGACAGCAGGATCGGCACGCCGAACACACGGCCAAGGCGCAACCCGCCGGGGCCGACCGCCCCCGCCGGCGGGTTGACGTGCATGCCCGGCACGGTACGGCCGACGGCGTTGGCTGGGCGTTGGCTCGGCATTGAGTGGGTGTTGGCTGGGTGTTGGCGGGGTGTTGGCTCGGTGTTGGCCGCTGGGTGCGGCGCTTCTGGAGTGACCGCCTCGGCCACCTTCGGCGCGCTGCCTTCAACCGTCTCTCTTGGTGAGATCGCCCAGGTCACCGGTACCGTTCGACGGGCCACGATCGCCGCTTTCGGTGCCACCAACCGCGCTCAGCTCGGCTCATGGCACCAAAACGGTGATCATGTGCCGTTCGGGCTTCACCGCGCTGTGCCGGTGTGGTTACCCGGTGGCCACTAATGCGGTGGCGGCTGGGCGGACGGGCGCAGCCGGTCATGCGATCGGTGTCAAGTGGTCAAGATCGTTGAAAGTGTGAGCTCACCATGCAGTGTGGGCGCGAAAGTGCACGGTGGCTTCACACTTTCAACGATCTTGGACGGCGTTGCGCCGGTCGAGGGCCGGTAACGGTCGCCGGCCCGGCAGCGCATCGCTACATTCCGCACTGATCGCGACTGCATGCACACTCTTAGTTACCGCACGCCCGGCGGGACCCACCTGACGGCGCATCGCGACGATGGGAGAAGCACGAGAGGGCTCATGATCACCGAAACGACGAAGGCGCCCCCGCGGCGCGTGGGCGTCATGCGGTTCGAACGCCTACGCATCTCCACCGGACCCAGGTCAGCCCAGCCGCCAGCACACCTCCCGCGCCACCGGGCCGGCGCCCACTCATGAGCGCCGAAGGGTGCGGCTCTTCTGGAAGGCCCGGTGCCTTGGTAGCCGGTAACTGGAGACCATGATCGCCGTTGGGTGCGGCTCTTCTGGGGGATGGGTTCGGCGGCGCGGGTCGGTGCTGGGTGCGGGGGTGGCGGGAAGCTCGGGTATCGCTTTGCGGAGTGATGTGACTGATTGGTCAACTGGACGGTGTGCCGTTGGCCAATCGGTCACGGGAAGCTCGGGGGTCTGTCGTTCTCGGTTGT
>DASSUA010000125.1:0-2679 GCA_035707525.1 Pseudonocardiaceae bacterium | reverse complement strand
TCGGAGGGGCCGACGACGCCGCGGGATTCGAGCAGGTCCATCAGGCGACCGGCCTTGGCGAAGCCGACCCGCAGCTTGCGCTGCAGCATCGAAGTCGAACCGAACTGCGAGGTGACGACCAGCTCGCACGCCTGCAGCAGCAGGTCCAGGTCGTCGCCGATGTCGGAGTCGATCTCGCGCTGCTCGCCGGCCTTGGCGGTGGTGACGCCCTCGGTGTAGGTCGGGCTGGCCTGCTGCTTGCTGTAGGCGACGACCGCGGTGATCTCCTCGTCGGCGACGTAGGCGCCCTGGATGCGCACCGGCCGCGACGCGCCCATCGGCAGGTAGAGCCCGTCGCCCATGCCGATCAGCTTCTCCGCCCCCGGCTGGTCCAGGATCACCCGCGAGTCGGTCAGCGACGAGGTCGCGAACGCCAGCCGTGACGGCACGTTGGTCTTGATCAACCCGGTCACCACGTCCACCGACGGGCGTTGGGTGGCCAGCACCAGGTGGATGCCGGCCGCCCGGGCCTTCTGCGTGATCCGCACCACCGCGTCCTCGACGTCGCGCGGGGCGGTCATCATCAGGTCGGCCAGTTCGTCGACGATCGCCACGATGTACGGGTACGGCTGGTAGACGCGCTCCGAACCGGGCGGGGCGGTGATCTTGCCGGAGCGCACGTTGCGGTTGAAGTCGTCGATGTGCCGCACCCGGCTGACCTGCATGTCCTGGTAGCGCTGCTCCATCTCCTCCACCAGCCAGGCCAGCGCCGCCGCGGCCTTCTTCGGCTGGGTGATGATCGGCGTGATCAGGTGCGGAATGCCCTCATACGGGGTCAGCTCGACCATCTTCGGGTCGATCAGGATCATCCGCACCTCGTCCGGCGTCGCCCTGGCCAGCAGCGACACCAGCATCGAGTTGACGAAGCTGGACTTGCCGGAGCCGGTCGAGCCGGCGACCAGCAGGTGCGGCATCTTCGCCAGGTTCGCCGTGACGTAGTGCCCCTCGATGTCCTTGCCCAACCCCACCACGAGCGGGTGGCTGTCGGACCGGGAGCGGCTGGACAGCAGCACGTCGGCCAGCCGCACGACCTCGCGGTCGCTGTTGGGCACCTCGATGCCGACCGCCGACTTGCCCGGGATCGGGGCCAGCAGCCGGATGTTGTCGGTCGCGACCGCGTAGGCGATGTTGCGGGTCAGCTGGGTGATCTTCTCGACCTTGACGCCGTGCCCGAGCTCGACCTCGTAGCGGGTCACGGTCGGGCCCCGGGTGAATCCGGTGACCTGCGCGTCCACCTCGAACTGCTCGAGCACGCCGCTGATCGCCTCGATCATCAGGTCGTTCGCGCGGCTGCGTGCCTTCGGCGGGTCGCCCTGCTTGAGCAGCGACGGCGGCGGCAGCCGGTAGTCGCCCTCGACGACCCTGGCCATCGTGAAGGCGCCGGTGTGCGGCAGCTTCTCCTCGGGCGGCGCGGCCTTGGGAACTGCCCTCGCCGGCCTTTCGGCGGCGGTCGTTGCCGCCTTGGCTGCCGCGCCGGTCGTCGCCTTGGCTGTCGCCGCCTTGGCTGTCGCCGCCTTGGCTGTCGCCGCGGTCGCCTGGTCGGCCGCGTGCAACGGCCCGACGTCGAACAGGCCGGCCTGGTCGCCCTGGTCACCCTGGGCGGCCTGACGGCGCCGGCTGGGGCGGCGCAGCCGCACCGTCGCGGTCTGCTCGGTGTCGAACGGGTCGGTGCCAACCGGGAGCCGTCCCGCGGGGGGTTGGCCGTCGGCTTGGGCCTCCCGCCCGAACAGCTCCCGCACGCGCTTGGGCACGTCGCGGGCGGGAGTGCCGGTGAGCACGAGCACGCCGTAACCGGCGACCAGGACCAGCACCGGCCAGGCGACCCAGACCGTCAGGCCGTCGACCAGCGGATCCGCGGCCAGGAACCCGAGAACCCCGGCGGCCCCGTCCCGGCCGGCCGGATCCTGCGGGGCGCCGCTGGCCAGGTGCCAGGTGCCGAGCACGCCGACGCCCAACAGCACCGATCCCAGGATCATCCGGATCCGGGCGTCCGGATTGGCCTCGGTGCGCAGCAGCACGACCGCAACGGCGGCCAGCGCGACCGGCAGCGCGGCGGCGGCGGTGCCGGTCGCGGCCTGCAGAGCGCCGTCGAGCCAGCGACCCACCGGGCCGCCGGCCCGCCACCAGACGCCGGCCGCCACCGCGACGCCGAGCGCGATCAGCACCAGCGCCACCCCGTCCCGCTGGTGGGCCGGGTCGAGCTCACGGGTACGGCCGGCCGCGCGCACGACCGAGCCGAGCCCTCTGGCCAGCAGCGTCCAGGTGCCGACGAGGGTCCGGCCGATCGGCCCGAGCCGGCTGTTGCGGCGCCGCGGCCGGCCGGACGTCTGCCGGCCGCGGGGCTGCCGGCGCCGGTCGTAGGTCGTGCCGCCCGGCCGGCTCCTGGTCACCGAGGTCCTGCCAGCGGTGCCCTTGGTCGTGCGCTGCGAGCTGCGTTGCGAGGCTGTGGTCCGCCCTGCCATGAGTCAACGGTATCTCTATTGTCACGCTGGCCCCAGCTGCAACATGCGTAACGTGCCGGCGGCCGGCCGCGGGGGCCGTGCGATGCTCCGGTTCCATGGTCGACCAGTCCTTCCGCACCGCCCCGGCGACACGCCGCGACCGGCCGTCACTGCTTTGGCGCGCGCTGATGCGGTTCGA
>DASSUA010000124.1:0-3035 GCA_035707525.1 Pseudonocardiaceae bacterium | reverse complement strand
TGCCGGGCGCGCCGGTGATCGGCTCGGCGCGACCGCCGGGCGCGGGCCTGCTCGCGGCGGCCGCGGTGATGGACCGGCTGCGCTCCCCGGGCGGCTGTCCCTGGGACGCCGAGCAGACCCACGAGTCGCTGCGGCGCTACCTGCTGGAGGAGACCTACGAGCTGCTCGACGCCATCGACGCCGGCGAACGGGACGCGCTGCGCGAGGAGCTCGGCGACGTCCTGCTGCAGGTGCTGTTCCATGCCCGGGTGGCGGCCGAGGACCCCTCGGCGCCGTTCGACATCGACGACGTCGCCGCCGGGCTGGCCGCCAAGCTCGTCCGCCGGCACCCGCACGTGTTCGCCACCGACGACGCGGTGCACGACGCGGCCTCCCAGGAGCGGCGGTGGGAGGAGCTCAAGGCGGCCGAGAAGCGGCGCAAGTCCATCGTCGACGGGGTGGCGATGGGTCAGCCGGCGCTTTCGCTGACCGCGGCGCTGGCCCGCCGGGCCGCGCGGGCCGGTCTCGGCACCAGCCCCGACCCCGCGCCCGCCCAGGGTCTAGGCGAGCGGTTGTTCGCGATAGCCAGTCAGGCGGCTCTGGCCGGCGAGGACCCGGAACTGGCTCTGCGCGCGGTCGCGCGGCGGTTCGCCGCGAGGCTGCGGGAGGCGGCCGGCGGGTAGTTTCGGTTGCGGACCTCGACCACCGAGCGAGGGGGCTCCCGGACGAGATGACGACTGGCCAGCCGCCGAATCCCGGCCAACAGCCACCGCAACGGCAGCCACACCCGGCGTCGCAACCATCGCCGTCGCCGCCGTTACCGCCGCGGCTGGCGGCGCCCGATCGGCCGCGGCGGGCCCGTTTCGTGGCGGCCGCGCTCGTGCTGGCCGGCGCCCTGCTCGCCGGGATCGCGGTGTGGGTGTCGAACGCCGGCCGTTCCGCCGACCGCTGGGACGACGACTCCCGCACGGTGGGCATCACGCCGGCCAACGTCCGGCCCGGCTCGCAGGCGCCGGCCGCCGTGGCCCAGCCCGTGCCGGCGGCCGACCTCGTCCCCGGCTGGGCCGACCGTAACGCCAGGACCGTAGGCGTGCCGGCGCGTGCGCTGCACGCCTACGCGCTGACCGACGTGGTACTGCGCACGGAGGCGCCGCGCTGCCGGCTGTCCTGGACCACGCTCGCCGGCATCGGCCGCGTCGAGTCCAACCACGGCCGGTTCGCCGGTGCCCGGCTCGATGCGGACGGCCGGCCGTCGCGGCCCATCGTCGGCGTGCCGCTCGACGGCTCGCCGGGGGTGCGCGAGATCCCCGACACCGACGGCGGCCGGTTCGACGGCGACAACGCGCACGACCGCGCGGTCGGCCCGATGCAGTTCATCCCGTCGACGTGGGCGCGGTGGGCCTCCGACGGCGACGGCGACAAGCTCGCCGACCCGCACGACCTCGACGACGCGGCGCTCGCCGCCGGGCGCTACCTGTGCGACAAGGGCCGCGACACCGCGACTGCGGCCGGCTGGTGGGCGGCCGTGCTCGCCTACAACAACTCCGTCGACTACGGCCAGCGGGTGTTCGGCGTGGCCGACACCTACGCCCGCTCGATCCCGCCCGGCTAACTGCCGGTCAAGCTGCAGGGTGGTCGCGCCGCTCGAGGCGTTCGGCAATCCAAACCTTGATGACCGACTGGCGGGTCACGCCCAGCCGCCTCGCCTCGCGGTCAAGCGACTCAACCATCCACGCCGGGAAATCCACGTTCACTCGTCGCTGCTCGATGCCCGGACGGCGCACTCCGGTGAGGTCGGGCGCTGAGGTGACGTCTTCGCCCCTATCGAACCGATCGTCGAACTCTTCAGCTTTCATAGATCGCCACCTCCTCATCCCGCGTCGGGCGGGGTCAGTTCGCGGCTCGGCCGCCGCTGTCGTTGCCCAGCGCGAGCCGGGCGCGCACCTCGCCGAGTGCCTCCTGGTACTCCGGCCGCGGGTCCATCGCCGTCGCCATCCGCAGCTGGGTCTGCGCCTCGGCCAGCCGGCCGAGCCGTTGCAGGGTCCGGCCGAGAACGAAGCGCGCGTAGTGATCGGCCGGGTCCAGGTCGAGCACCCGCCGAAACGCCGCCTCGGCCCGGTTCAGCTGCGCGGAGTGGAAGTACGCCCGCCCGGCGAGCAGCTGCACGCTCGGCTTGTCCGGCTCGGCCTCGAGCACGCCGGCCAGGGCACGCAGCGCCTCGAGCGGCCGGCGGTCGGCGAGCAGCGCCTCGGCCATCCGGAACATTTCGACGTGGTCCTCGGCGCTCATGGTTGCCTTACGCTACGCGGATGGCGCCGGCTGCACGAACCCTGCCGTGCGCTATCCGCGTGCCGCCGACGGCTGATCGCCGGCGCCGGTTAGGCTCGCCCAGCGCACAGGTGTCGCCGAAACGACCATGAGGAGCCCGAGAGTGGCCGTCATCGAGCAGGTCGGCGCCCGCGAGATTCTCGACTCGCGGGGCAACCCCACCGTGGAGGTCGAGGTCGCGCTCGAGGACGGCACGCTCGCCAGGGCCGCCGTGCCCAGCGGCGCGTCGACCGGCGAGCACGAGGCCGTCGAGCTGCGCGACGGCGACTCGAGCCGCTACGGCGGCAAGGGCGTCGAGCGCGCCGTCACCGCCGTACTCGACGAGATCGGCGCGGAGCTCGCCGGCATCGAGGCGTTCGAGCAGCGGGTCGTCGACCAGAAGCTGATCGACCTGGACGGCACCCCGGACAAGTCCCGGCTGGGGGCGAACGCCATCCTGGGCGTCTCGCTCGCCGTCGCCAAGGCCGCCGCCGAGTCGGCCGGCCTGGAGCTGTTCCGCTACATCGGCGGACCGAACGCCCACGTGCTGCCGGTGCCGATGCTCAACGTCATCAACGGCGGGGCCCACGCCGACAACAACATCGACTTCCAGGAGTTCATGATCCTGCCCCTGGGCGCCCCCAGCTTCCGCGAGGGGCTGCGCATGGGCGCCGAGGTCTTCCACGCCCTCAAGGACGTGTTGCACGACCGCCACCTGAGCACGTCGGTCGGCGACGAGGGCGGCTTCG
>DASSUA010000123.1:0-2536 GCA_035707525.1 Pseudonocardiaceae bacterium | reverse complement strand
GGTGCAAGTCGTATGCGGCCGGGGCGGATGGGACCGGGTTCTCCGACGGGCTCGGGCTGCTGGTGCTGGAGCGGTTGTCGGACGCGCGCCGGAATGGTCGCCGGATCTTGGGCGTGGTGCGGGGCAGTGCGGTCAATCAGGACGGGGCGAGCAACGGGCTGACCGCGCCGAACGGGAACTCGCAGGAGCGGGTCATCCGCCGCGCACTAGCGAACGCGGGCCTGACCGCCGGCGACGTCGACGCGGTCGAGGGGCATGGGACCGGGACGACGCTGGGGGACCCGATCGAGGCCCAGGCGCTGCTGGCCACCTACGGCCGCGAGCGGGTCGGCCGCCCGCTGCCACTGGGGTCGATCAAGTCCAACATCGGCCACACGTCCGCCGCGGCCGGGGTGGCGGGCGTGATCAAGATGGTGCTGGCGATGCGGCACGGTCTGTTGCCGCGGACGCTGCACGTGGACGCGCCGTCCCCGCATGTGGACTGGGAGTCCGGGCAGGTCAGGCTGCTGACCGAGGCCGAGGAGTGGCCGGCCTCCGAGCAGCGGCCGCGCCGCGCCGGCGTCTCGGCGTTCGGGATCAGCGGCACGAACGCGCACGTGATCATCGAGGAGGCGCCGGTCCTGGAGGAGGCGCCGCCGGTCACGGTGGAGGAGCCGGTCGAGCGTTCGGATGCCGGGCTGGCGGTGGTGCCGGTGTTGGTGTCGGCGAAGAGTGCGGTGGCGTTGCGGGCGCAGGCGGGTCGGTTGCGGTCGCATGTGTTGGCTTGCCCGGGGTTGGGGTTGGTCGACGTCGGGTTCTCCGCGGTGGCGACGCGGGCGCAGTTGGAGTATCGGGCGGCGGTGGTGGCGCCGGATCGGGATGCGTTGGTGGCGGGGTTGGCTGCGGTGGCGGCTGGGGAGCCGGGGGCGGGGGTTGTTGAGGGTCGGGTGGTGGAGGGTAGGACGGCGTTTCTGTTCACCGGGCAGGGTGCGCAGCGGGCCGGGATGGGCGCGGAGTTGGCGGCGGTGTTTCCGCGGTTCGGTGCGGCGTTGGATGAGGTGTGCGCCGAGCTGGATCGGCATTTGGGCCGGTCGCTGAAAGAGCTGCTCTGGGCCGGGGAGGGGTCGGCGGCGGCGGGGTTGCTGGATGCGACGGAGTTCACCCAGGCGGCGTTGTTCGCGGTTGAGGTGGCGTTGTTCCGGTTGGTGGACTCGGTGGGGGTGCGGCCGGATCTGTTGATCGGGCACTCGGTCGGGGAGTTGGCCGCGGCGCATGTGGCTGGGGTGCTGTCGCTGCCGGATGCGTGTGCGTTGGTGGCGGCGCGGGGCCGGTTGATGCAGGGGTTGCCGGCCGGGGGTGGGATGGCCGCGGTGCAGGCCACCGAGGCGGAGGTGACCGCGTCGCTGGCCGGGTTGGTGGGGCGGTTGTCGGTCGCGGCGGTCAACGGGGCGCAGGCGACGGTGGTGTCCGGGGATCTGGACGCGCTGGGGGAGTGGCTGCCGCAGTGGCAGGGCCGGAAGACGACCCGGTTGCGGGTCAGTCACGCGTTCCACTCGCATCGGATGGAGCCGATGCTGGCCGAGTTCCGGCGGGTGGCGGAGGGTCTGAGCTTCACCCCGCCGCGGATCCCGGTGGTGTCCAACCTGAGCGGTGCGGTGGTGTCCGCGGAGTTGACCGACCCGGGCTACTGGGTCGATCACGTCCGGCGGCCGGTGCGGTTCGCCGACGGGGTGCGCACCCTGGCCCGGGAGGGGGTGCGGCGGTTCCTCGAGCTCGGCCCGGACGCGGTGCTGACCGCGATGGCCCGGCAGTCGATCGACCGGGACGAGGCCGTGTTCGCCTCGGCGCTGCGGGCCCGCAAGCCGGAGGTCGAGACCTTCACCGGCTTCCTCGCCCAAACCCACATCGCCGGCGCCCGGATCGACTGGCCCACCTTCTACGCCGGCACCGGCGCCCGGACCGTCGAACTGCCCACCTACGCCTTCCAACGGGAGCGGTACTGGCTGTCGCCCAGCACCGGCGCCGGCGATCCGGCCGCCGCCGGACAGCGCCGAGTCGATCACCCCCTGCTGGCCGCCACCGTACGGGTCTGTCATCGGGACGAGTGGCTCTTCACCGGGCGCCTGTCCACCGACACGCAGCCCTGGGTCGGCGAGCACGTCCTGCTCGGCAACGTCGTGATGCCCGGCACCGCGCTGGTCGAGCTGGCGCTCGCTGCCGGCCGGCACGCCGCGAGCCCGGTGGTCGAGGAACTGGTCATCGAGTCTCCGCTGCTCCTGCAGGAGGGAGCCGCGGTCCAGCTGCAGGTCACGGTCGGCGAGCCGGACGATGACGGCCGCCGCGAGGTCGCGGTCTACTCCCGCCCCGAAGCCGGACCGGAGGAAGACGGCGAGCGCGAGGCGACCCGCCATGCGCGCGGCATGCTCGCCCCGGACGAGGAGCGCGTCGCCGACTGGCCAGCCGAGTGGCCGCCGACGGGCGCCGAGCCGGTCGCGGTCGACGCGCTCTACGCGCGACTGACCGACATCGGCTACGACTACGGCCCGGCCTTCCATGG
>DASSUA010000122.1:0-2361 GCA_035707525.1 Pseudonocardiaceae bacterium | reverse complement strand
CGTCGGTGCGGACGAGCTGCGGGAAGATCGTCGCCGTGGTGCTGGCGGCGTCGGCCGGCTCCACGCCGGTCGCGACGTCCCTCAGGACATAGGTGTTCTCCGTTTCGGTGAACAGGAACTCCTCGCCGATCCCCCTCATGCCGGAGGTGCGTACCAACCGCGGCAGGCCGCGGGTGTAGTAGCTGCCGAACGCGAACTCAGTCCAGACGCTTCGATAGGCGACGTTGCGGTCGGCGGTGTCGTACTGCACTTCCCTGATCCAGGTGTAGCCGTAGAACTCACGCTCGAGCCGGTTGTAGTGGCCACCGGCGTAGCTGTACATCGCGAGCCGATCAGGCCCATCACCCAGATGTCCGTCGGCGAGCACCACGGTGCCCAGCACCCATCGCGAGTTCGGGTCCACCAGCGTGTTGCCGTCGCGGGTGTAGTCGAGGCTGAACGACGCGCCGAGCGGCCGCGTGACCGACTTGAGCAGGTTGGTGCGGCCGGTCTTGTTGCGGGCCACCCGTAGCGTGCCGTCGTCGGAGCTGGCGAGGTGGTCGGTGTAGCCGTCGCCGTCGATGTCGCGCAGGACTGCCTCGTCACGGGACATGGTCTGCTCGGTGTCGGCGCCGGGGTTGAGGATGACGAAGCACCCCGTGCCGCACATCGGGCCGATCCCGACGGTGAAGTAGGCGCCGGCGCCGTAGCCGGTGTTGCCGGAGCAGATCCGGGCGTGGTCCCAGTCGATGCCGGCCAGCCCGACGCTGGTGTCGTCGCGGCAGGCTCCGTCCAGGGCACCGCTCCAGGACACGGGCGCGGCGAAGCCGGTGCCGGTGTTCAGCCCGACCCGCATCCCGCCGCTGCCGCCGGGCAGCACGCGGTCGAGCAGGCCGTCGCCGTTGACGTCCTCCAGCGTCTCGCGGCTCTGCGACTTGTTCTTGGTCAGCGAGGCGCCGCCGGCGAAGTCGTAGAGGCCGGCGTTGAAGCCGAGTGTCGGACCGATCGAGCCGTTCTCGCTGCCACCGTCGTTGATCACCGCGGTGCCCCACGCCTCGGCCGGCGCGAAGCCGTACCCGAGGTTGAGCGCGACGATGAGCTGTGCGCCATCGCGGCTGACCCGGTCGGGCAACCCGTCGCCGTTGACGTCGAGCAGGTCGCCGTTCGGTCTCGACGTGCCCCAGCCCAGCGCGGCCGACAGGCCCAGCTGCACCAGCTGGCTGCCGGTCTCGTTGCCCCGCACGGCCCCGGAGTTCGAGGCGTCCACCTCGCCCCGCCCGTTGGCCGTGAAGTGCGCGGGGCTGCCGCCCACGCTGACGTTGGTCGCGGAGGCGTCGCTGTCGCGCGGCGCGCCGAGGCCGGGCACCGCCCGGTTGTTCGGCTCCAGGCCGCCGGTCATCGTGCTGTACTGCACGCGGCTGTTGCCGACGATGTCCGGGAAACGGTCGCCGTTGAGATCCAGGAGGTCCACGTCACTCGCCGTGCCGCCGGTCGAGGTGGAGCCGGACAGGAACGACACCCCGGCGCCGACCGCGTCCTGCGTGCCGTGGCTGAGCCGGGCCACGGTGCGGGCGCCGGCGATGTCGCTCGCGGCCGGCACGCCGATCCGGTCCAGCCCCTGCCGGGAGCTGCTGGCCGTGGCGGCCTTCACCCACGCGCCGCTGTCGGCGCCACGCCAGGACTTCTCCTGCGGGTCCGGCAGGAACGGGTGCGCCTTGGCGGTTCTCGGGTCGTAGGTCGAGTTCTGGTCGAAGGCCTGGTTCAGGTCGGCCTCGACGATGGGCTGGTCGGCCCGGGCCCCGGCGCCGCTGTAGCCGGCGTAGGCCCAGCCGCGGTAGGGCGCCGCCAGCAGGCCCTGGTTCGCCGCGCCGTGTAGCGCATTGGACACCTTGAACGGCGCCTGGTTCGGCCGGGTCAGTACCACAGTGGTAGAGGTGATCTTCGCAGTGAGCGCGGGATCGGCTACCGAGAAGTCGAAGTACAGCTGGTCGCCGCTGGTGGCGAAGACGGAAAACGAGCATGTGCCGGGTGTGCCGTTGGCGACGCTCACCGTGCAGCGGGCCGCGACCCGGCCGCCACGCTTGACGGTGAAGGTGATCGAGCCGTTCGCGCCCGACGCCACGGTGACGTTGGGACGCACCGCGACGCTCTCGGTCGCCGGCGCGGTCCAGGCCTTCTGCGCCACGTTGAGGTTGTCCACCGGGTAGGTATCGACGTCGAACGGCGGATTCAGCTGGATCAGCGGGTTGCCGGCGTCGTCGGCCACCCGTGGCACGTCCGGTGAGCTGAGGTAGTACAGGCTCGGCGTCCAGTCCAGCTTGGTGACGTCGACCGGGGTGGACGCCTTGATGCGCAGCGCGATGGCGTCCTGCCTGGCCACGG
>DASSUA010000121.1:0-2615 GCA_035707525.1 Pseudonocardiaceae bacterium | reverse complement strand
GGAAGGCCTGCACGAAAGTGATCGACCGCATCCCGCCGAGGGCGACGTTGGCGGTGACCACGACCCCGACGAGCAGCGCGCCGAGGGCGTAGTGCGCGCCGGTGACCGTGCTGACCGTCAGCCCTGCGCCCTGCAGCTGCGGCACCAGGTAGAGCCAGCCGATGAAGACGACGAACGCGGTCGCGAGCTTGCGCAGCCGCCGGGAGCGCAGCCGCGCCTCGCAGAAGTCGGGCAGCGTGAACGCGCCCGACCGGCGCAGCGGGGCGGCGACGAACAGCAGCAGGGCGAGGTAGCCGGCGGCGAAGCCAACCGGATACCACAGCACGTCCACCCCGTCCTTGAGGATCAACCCGGCGACGCCGAGAAAGCTCGCCGCGGACAGGTACTCTCCGCCGATCGCCGCGGCGTTCCAGGCCGGGCTGACGCTGCGGGAGGCGACCAGGAAATCGGAGGTGGTACGGGCGAGCCGCAGCCCGTAGGCGCCGATCGCCACGGTGGCGAGGGTGACCGCCACGATCGCCGGGACGGTGAACGGACTGGAGCCCACTACCGCTCCGGGCGCTGGACCAGCGCGGTGAAGTCCGCTTCGTTGCGCTCGGCCAGTCGCATGTACGCGAAGCCCACCGCCACCAGGAACGGGTACGCCGCGACGCCGAGCAGCAGCCAGGGCAGTTTCACGCCCAGCACCCTGGCCTCGCCGACCGACGGGGCCACGGCGAACAGCAGCGGCAGCGTGCCGAGCCCCACCACGACGACCAGGGACAGCAGCAGGGCGAGCGCGAGCTGTGCCCGGACCAGACCCCGGACGAGCGCGTCGCCGACCTGAGTCTGCTCGGCGAGCTCGGCGCGGGCACCGTCCAGCGCGGCGCGCCGCCGCGCGGCCTCGGCCAGGACGACACGGACCCGGGGCGGGGAAGGAGCCGGCGGCGCGGTCATGCCGGGGAGTCTCGCTCACCGGGCCGCGAAGCGCCACCGATCGAGGTCACGGCGCGGCTCATACCCGGGTCCCGCCGGGTCTCAGCTGCCCGCCGGTTCCGTCTCAGTCGTTGCGCGCCTACTCGGTCTTCAGCCGTCCCACTCCAGCCAGCAGACTGGCCCGGGCGGCCGAGCGGCGAGCACGGCGCGGGCCTGGGTGCGACCGAGGTTCCAGTCCCGCCAGCCGTCCCGGTCATCGCGCAGATCCACCTGGATGCCGTGCAGCGCACAGGTCCGCTGCCGGCCGGCGAGCCGGTCGAGGGCCGGCACCGCATCGGCGGACAACCGCGACAGGTACCCCGTGTCAATGCGGCCGGTGCGCTGGTAGCGGTCGATGTTGCGGTCGGCGATGAACTGGTCCGGATTGAGCGCGGCGAGACCGAGCAGGGTCGCCACGCCGGTAGCCACCACGGCCTGCGGCAGCCAGCCGCCGCGCAGCCAGACCACGGCGGCCAGCACCATGGCGAACACGGCGCCCAGCGCCAGCTCGACCGCGCTGGCGACGACGCGCAGCCGGGTGAAGCCGTACGCCTGCTCGTACACGTGCATGCGGTAGAGCGCCGAGGCGACAATGACCAGGGTCAGCAGGGCCACCCCGCCGAGCAGTCCCCGGACCCAGGCCCGGTCCGCGGGAGTGTCCCGGGGCGCCCACCGGGCGGCGGCGGCGAGCACCGCCAGCGTCAGCAGGGTCACCACGAGCAGCTGCCAGAAGCCCCGGCGGGCATACTCCGCGTAGGTCAGCCCGGCCGTCCGCAGCACGTGCTCGGATCCTCCAAACAGGACAGTGAGCTGGACGAGGACGAACGCGGCGAACAGAATGGTGAGCGCGCCGAGTGGCAACGCCCACTCCAGCCGGCGGACGCCGCGGGGCGGGTCCACCCTCCGATCGCCCAGCCGGGGCGGGCCCAGCACCAGGTAGACCGCGCCCAGCGTGCCAGCGCCGGCGAGCGCGAACAGGAACACCCAGCGGAACACTGTGCTGGCGTTGATCTCCGGGAGACGGTCGGAGAGCAGCCGGGCGAACGCGGCGTCCGCACTGGAGAACAGCGCGCCGAACACGACCAGCAGGGCCAGCGTCACCAGCATCGCCACGGCGACCCGGGCCGGCTGGCCGGTGCGCTGGCCCCGAAGCGCGGCCAGCCCGCGCGCCGCCCAGGGCAGCCCGCGCAGCGCGGCGATCGGCGGTAGCACGGTGCCCACCGCGATCTGGCGCGCCGTACGGCCACCGACCAGGGCCAGCCCCACCGCGACGGCCGCGGCCGGCAGGCAGAGCAGGAACAGCCACCCCGCCGCCCGGACCGCACCCACCGCGAGCAGGGCGAGCGCGGCCACCGCCCAGGCGGCCCTCGCCACGCGCGTCCCGGTCCCAGCGGGTCCCGCAACCGCCGGGGTACGGCGCCCGGCCAGCGCCACGGCCAGCACGCCGGCCACGGCGGTGAGCCCGGTGACCAGCCAGCCGATGCCTGGTCGCTGCAGGGGCAGGCTCGCGGCGGCGACCAGGCCGACGGCGGCGATCGCACCAAGGGCGAGCGGGCTGGCCGCGCCCGGCAGGTCGGGCCACCAGTCGCCGAAGAGACCGGCCGGCCCGGTCGCCCCGCCTGGTCCTCGGGCCACCAGCCGTCCCGGCTGGGCTCCCGGCC
>DASSUA010000120.1:0-2262 GCA_035707525.1 Pseudonocardiaceae bacterium | reverse complement strand
CGGGTCGGGGTCCGCATAGGGCGACTCGGCCGCGGTCGCCCCGAACCGCTCCGCCAGGGCGACGAACTGCTTGTCGGCGGCAGGCGGGGGGAACGCCGCCAGGGCGACCCGGAACCGTTCCCACCAGCCCAACTCCTCGCGGACCTGTGAGTCGGGCTGGGGGACACCGGCGACCTCGGCGGGGGCGGGGCCGCCGGCCCGGACCGCCAGGGGGGTGAGGGTAAATTGGTCCTGGAGGGCGTGGACGGCCGGCAGGTCGGCCGCGCCATTGAGCTGCACCCGCCCGATGATGGTGAACACCCCAGTCGGGACGGCCACGACCGTCATGCCATCGGGTACCGGCCCGTCGTAGTCGCGGTCGGTGAGTAGGTACTCGGCCTCGGCGGTGCCGGTGGCGCGCCGCCCGATGTAGGCGAAGTTGTTGGTCCAGGCGTCCACGAACTGGAGCACGTAGTAGCGGTCGTGTGTGTCGGGCACGTGCAGCACCAGGGGGCCCTGACGCACGTCACACTGGGCGCCCACATAGAGGGTGTCGTTGTTGGGCGAGACGAACCTGGTCTCGGGGCCCAGCAGCCGACGGGCGGAGGCGAAGTGGTTGTAGGGCGCCTGGAAGGGCAGCGATCCGCCGCCCTCCACGAAGTTCGCGACCTCCTGGAGGTCGTACACCAGCGGATAGCCGTAGACGTAGGCCGCCGCGGCATCCTTGACCTGCTCGGCATCGGCCATGCCCTGCTCCCATCGCTCAGCGACGCGGCCCTGTTGCCTCATCGTGGCCGCGAGCAGGTTGAGCAGTCCTCACCTCAAGCGGGTGATTTAGCGCTCATGGACTGCCACTGCCAGAAACAGCCGGGGAGCTTCTTCTGCTTAGCCCACGCTGAGCTGCAGAAATGGTGCGCCGGTCAGCCATGGCCCTCGCCAGGGGTGACCAGGCCGCTCTCGTAGGCGGTCACCACCACCTGGGCGCGGTCGCGGAGGGCGAGCTTGGTGAGGATCCGCCCGACGTGGGTCTTGACCGTCTGCTCCGCCAGCACCAGCGTGTCGGCGATCTCGCCGTTGGACAGGCCGCGGGCGATCAGCTTGGCGACCTCCAGCTCACGCACCGTGAGGCTGGCGAGCTGATCGGGACGTGGCCGGTCGCGGCGCGGCTGGCTGGCGAACTCCTCGATGAGCCGGCGGGTGACGGTTGGCGCCAGGAGGGCCTCGCCGGCGGCGACGATGCGGACGGCCGCGACCAGGTCATTGGCGGTGGCGTCCTTGAGCAGGAACCCGCTGGCCCCGGCGCGGAGCGCCTCGTACACGTAGTCGTCGAGGTCGAAGGTCGTCAGCATCAGCACCCGCGGCCGGTAGTCGACGCCGTCGGGCGGGTTCATCAGTCGCCGGGTGGCCTCCAACCCGTCCATCACCGGCATGCGCACGTCCATCAGGACCACGTCGGGCCGCAGCTCGCGGCAGGTCCGCACCGCGTCCTCGCCGTTGGTGGCTTCGCCCACCACCGCCATTTCCTGCTGGGCGTTGAGCAGCGCGCCGAACCCCTGGCGCACCATCGCCTGGTCGTCGGCGAGCATGATTCTGATCATCGGGAATGGTCCTCCGCAGGGGTCGCCGCCAGGGGCAGGACCGCCTCGACCAGGTAGCCGCCGTCGCTGGTCGGCCCGGCCGACAGGGTGCCGCCGAGCATGGCGGCCCGCTCGCGCATGCCGACGATGCCGTGCCCGGCCGCGCCCGCCACCGGGTTGGCGCCGGGAACCCGCGGCCGGTCGTTGCGGACGCGGAGCCGCAGGCGCTCGGGCTCGTAGCGGACCTCGACCGCGGCGGGCGCCGCAGGCGCGTGCCGCAGGGCGTTGCTGAGCGCCTCCTGCATGATCCGGTAGGCCGACAGCTCCACCGCCGGCGGCAATGGCCGCTGGTCGCCCTCGACTCGCACGTCCACGGTCAGCCCGGCGCCCTGCACGGCGGCGACCAGCCCTTCCAGCCGGTCCATGCCGGGCTGGGGCACGCGTTCGGGGTCGACGTCGGCGCCACGGAGCACCCCCAGCAGCCGCCGCATCTCAGTCAGCGCCTCGCGGGCGATGGCGCTGGTCTCGGCCATGTCGTCCTTGACGGCCTCCGGCAGCCCGGGGATCCGGAACGGCGCGGTCTCGGCGCGCACGGCGATCACCGACATGTGGTGGGCGACCACGTCGTGGAGCTCCCGCGCGATCCGCGCCCGCTCCTCCAGCAGGGTGCTGCGCGCCTGCTCCTCCTGCTCCCGCCGCCTGCCCT
>DASSUA010000119.1:0-10990 GCA_035707525.1 Pseudonocardiaceae bacterium | reverse complement strand
GGGTGCGCCGCGCGGGCGAGCCGGTGCACCTGACGCCGACGGAGTTCGACCTGTGCGTGTACCTGGCCACCCGGCCGGGCGTCGTGTTCAGCCGGGAGCGGCTGCTGGCCGAGGTGTGGGGCTACGCCGACGGGTCCGGGCCGCGCACGGTCGACTCACACGTGCGGGCGCTGCGCCGCAAGCTGGGGTTCACGGTCGTGCGCACCGTGCACGGCGTCGGCTACGCGATCGGCGACGGGTAACCGCCGATGCGACCACTGGACTCGCTGCGCTCCATCAAGCTCAAGCTCGGCCTCGTCATCCTCGCGGCGGTGGCGACCACGGTCGCGGTCAACGAGCTCGGCGTGCTGCTGGACATCAAGTTCGCCGGCCGGGCCGCGATCGCGGTGGGCTTCGCGCTGCTCATGGTGCAGCTGCTGGCGCGCGGCATGACCTCGCCGCTTCGGCAGATGGCCGCCGCGGCCGGCGCCATGGCCAAGGGCGACTACAGCCGGCGGGTGCGCACCACGTCGCGCGACGAGGTGGGCCAGCTGGCCGAGGCGTTCAACGCGATGGCGGCCGAGCTGGCCGCGCTCGACCAGCTGCGCCGCGAGCTGGTCGCCAACGTCTCCCACGAGCTGCGCACCCCGATCAGCGCGCTGCAGGCGACCCTGGAGAACCTCGTCGACGGGGTGCAGCCGGCCGACCCGGACGTGCTGCGGGTGATGCTGCGCCAGGTCGAGCGGCTCGGCCGGCTGGTCGGGCAGCTGCTGGACCTGAGCCAGCTCGAGTCCGGCGCGGTTCCGTTGCACGTGCGGCGCTTCGAGCTGCGGCCGCTCGTGGTCGATGCCGCCGAGGAGGCAACGTTGCATGCCCCTGAAACGTCGATACAGCTGGCCGTCGCGGACGGCCTGCATGTCGATGGTGACCCGGAACGGATCCACCAGGTGCTCGCCAACCTGCTGGCCAACGCGACCAGGCACAGCCCCGGCGGCGAACCGGTCGCGGTGAACGCCCGCGCCGACGGCGGCCGGGTCATCATCGAGGTGTGCGACCGCGGGCCGGGAATCCCGCCCGAGCAGGTGAACCGGGTGTTCGAACGGTTCTACCGGTCCGACTCGGCCAGGGCCGCCAGCGACGGCGGCGCCGGGCTGGGCCTCGCGATCGCCCGCTGGATCGTCGACCTGCACGGCGGCGTCATCAGGCCGGAAACCAACCAACCACGCGGCTGCCGGATGGTGGTCGTGCTGCCAGGGAGCGCGTCATGACCTCGTCGAACTCGCCGACCGGCGGCGCTGCGCCCACCGGTACCGAGCCCGCCGGTACCGAGCCCACCGCCACCGGCGCTCCGCCCACCGGCACCAAGCCCACTCCCACCGGCACCAAACCCACTCCGGCCGGTTCGGCTGTCGCGGTCGGCCAGCCGCCGCCGGGTTGGCCCATCGCGCCGGTCGAGCCGCCGCCGTGGATACGCGTCGACCTGGCCAGCCCGATCACCGGTGGGCTCGTGCTGCTCGCCGTCGGCATTGGCCTGGTCGGCGACCTCGCGGTGCGCTCCGGCCTGGTGGGGCTCGCGGGTGCGCTGCTCGTGGTGGCCACGTCGGCGGCGCTGCTGGTCAGCGGTCGGCTTCGGACCCGCCAGTCGATGGCGCTGGTGGCGCTCGCCCCGCTGTTCGGCGGCTGGCTCGCGCTGCGCTCGAGTGCCTGGCTGCTGCCGCTGGACCTGGTGGCGGCGTTCGGGCTGCTCGTGGTCGGGACGAGCCTGTCCAGCGGGGGGTCGGTGACCAACCTGTCGCTGGCGAACCTGGTTGCGCGAGCCTGGCACGCCGGGCTACAGGCGTTCGCTGTGCCGGGGTCGTTGGTGCGGCTCGCCGGTGGCCACCGCAAGCGGAACGGCAACTCGGTCACCTGGGCGGTCGTGCGCGGCATGCTGCTCGCGACTCCGGTCGTGCTGCTGCTGGGGGTGCTGCTGGCCTCGGCCGACGCGGTGTTCGCCTCGATGGTCTCGTTCGAGTTCAACGGCGGCGTCGCGGTCGAGCATGTGTTCGTGGTCGTGGCTGCGGCCTGGGTCTTCCTGGCGCTGCTGCGGGTGGCCTCGGCGGTCGCGCCGGCCGCCCTGCCGGCCCCGAAGGCCCGGCTCGGCGCGGTCGAGGCGCTCGTGGTCCTCGCCTCGGTGATCGTGCTGTTCGGCGGCTTCGCCGTGACGCAGGCGGTCGCCGTGGTCGGTGGCGAGCAGTACGTGCAGCAGACCACCGGGCTGACCTACGCCGAGTACGCCCGCAGCGGGTTCTTCCAGCTGCTCTGGGTCGCCGCGCTGACCGTCGGCGGCGTGCTCGCGCTGCGCGCCGCCACCGACCGGCGCGAACCGCGGGCGGCTCGCCGCTTCACCGTGCTGTCCTGCCTGGTGTGCGGACTCACCGTGCTGATCGTCGCGGTGGCGGTCCGCCGGCTCGCGCTGTACTCGGAGGCCTACGGGCTGACCATGCTGCGGCTGTACTGCACGATCTTCGCGGTGTGGATCGGCGTGGTGCTGGTGCTGCTGATCGCCTGGCTGGCCGGGCTCGGTCGCGGCCGCGCCTGGTTCGCCCCCGTCGCGGCCGTCTGTGGGCTGGCGCTGCTGTTCGGGCTCAACGTGGCCAACCCCGAGGCGTACGTGGCCCGGACCAACCTGGAGCGGCAGGCGGTGGTCGAACTCGACACCGAGTACCTGACCAGTGACCTGTCCGACGACGCCGTGCCGGCGATCGTCGAGCGGCTGCCGAACCTGGAGGCCGGCACGCGCGAGGACATCCTCGACGAGCTGTGCGCCGACCGGCGGCCGGGCGGGTACACCGGGTGGGCCGCGTGGAACCTCTCGCAGGAGACGGCCAAGGACCAGCGGGCGAGCGTCTGCAACCGCTGAGCCGGCTGCCCGCGCGGCGTTTGGAGCTGCTGCCCAGGCTCAGAGGCGGGCCAGAGCCCCGGCCAGGTCCGGGCGGACCCGCGCCCGCAGGCGGGTGCCGGCCTCCGTGTGCTCGACGGCGAGGACCTCCCCCTCGGCGTAGACCCTGGCGACCAGGGCACCGTGGGCGTACGGAACCTCCACGTCGACCTCGACCTCGGGCCTTGGCAGCAGCTCGCCGATGCGGGCCGACAGCTCGTCGAGGCCGGCACCGGTGTGCGCCGAGACGAACACCGCGTCCGGCAGCAGGTGCCGCAGCCACGCCCTGGTCAGCTCGTCGGTCTCGTCCAGCTTGTTGACCACGAGCAGCTCCGGCGGTGGCGCCGAGTCGGTGCCCTCGGTGATCTCGCCGAGCACCATGCGGACCGCCTTGATCTGCTCCTCCGGCATCGGGTCGGCACCGTCGACCACGTGCACCACGAGGTCGGCCTCGGCGACCTCCTCCAGGCTCGACCGGAACGCCTCGACCAGCTGGTGCGGCAGGTGCCGCACGAAGCCGACCGTGTCGGTCAGCGTGTAGGTGCGCCCGTCCGGGGTCTGGCTGCGGCGCGTCGTGGGGTCGAGGGTCGCGAACAGCGCGTCCTGGACCAGCACGTCGGCCCCGGTCATCGCGTTGAGCAGGCTCGACTTGCCGGCGTTGGTGTAGCCGACGATGGCCACCGACGGCACCTCGTTGGCCCGGCGCCGGTGGCGCTTGGTGTCCCGCACGGTGCGCATGCCCGCGATGTCGCGGCGCAGCTTGGCCAGGCGCCGGTGGATGCGCCGGCGGTCGGTCTCCAGCTTGGTCTCGCCGGGGCCTCTGGTGCCGACGCCGCCGCCCTGGCCGCCGGCCTGGCCACCGGCCTGCCTGGACATCGCCTCGCCCCAGCCGCGCAGCCGCGGTAGCAGGTACTGCAGCTGCGCCAGCTCGACCTGCGCCTTGCCCTCCCGGGAGCGGGCGTGCTGGGCGAAGATGTCCAGGATCAGCGCGGTCCGGTCGACGACCTTGACCTTGAGCTTGCTCTCCAGCTGGCGCAGCTGGCCGGGCGACAGTTCGCCGTCGCAGATGACGGTGTCGGCGCCGGCGGCAAGCACGACGTCGCGCAGCTCGGCGACCTTTCCGGTGCCGATGTAGGTGGCCGGGTCGGGCCGATGGCGCCGCTGCACGAGCCCCTCGAGCACCTGCGACCCGGCGGTCTCGGCGAGCCTGGCCAGCTCGGTGAGGGAGGCCTCGGCCTGCATGGCGCTGCCCTCGGTCCACACGCCCACGAGCACGACCCGCTCCAGGCGGAGCTGGCGGTACTCGACCTCGGTGATGTCGGCGAGCTCGGTGGACAGGCCGGCGACCCTCCGCAGCGCCGCTCTGTCCTCGAGCTCCAGGTCACCGGCCGTGCTCAGGCCTGGCGTGCCGTTCGTGGTCTCAATGAATTCACTCATCCTGAATCCAGGATGGCACAGCGCACCGACGGTGACAGCTCGTTATTCGTCCGGCGCGACGTCGTCGCCGTACATCGCCAGGTACACCCCGAGCAGCGGGACGCCGGGCACCGTCGGGCGCGTGGCGAACTCGTCGAACAGGTGCGCCAGCCGGGTGCGCAGCTCGCCGCGCTGCTCGGCGTCGAGCCGCAACGCGAGCCTGGTCTGCCGCAGCCGCTCGAAGCCCGCCTCGGCGACCTCACCGAGGAACGCCTCGAACATGGCCTCGGCCAGCACCGCCTCGTTGTCCCCCGGCGCCGGCTCCAGGCTCCAGGACAGCCCGGTCGACAGGTACGGGATCTCGCGCGAGCCCCGCACCCCGCGGCGCACCGGAAGTGCCCGCAGGAAGCCGGTGTCGACGAGCTTGCGGACGTGGTAGAGCGTCGTCGCCGGGTCGCGGCCGAGACGCTGTGCGATCTCCTTGTTGGTCAGCGGCTGCTGGTAGGTCATCCGCAGGATCCGCAGCCGCAGCGCGGAGGCGAGCGCATTGGCCTCCGCCCTGGTCGCGGAGCGCCTCGGCCGCGCGCCGGGGGCGGGCTGCGGATCGGTCACGGCGTCAGCCTAGGGCCAAACTGATTGACAAGTTCCAATCACTTTGGCAACGCTTGGCGACCATGACCACGGAGACGGCATCGGACCGGGCGCCGAACCGGTCGCCGAACCGGTCGCTGTGGCGGCACCGCGACTTCATGCTGCTGTGGGGTGGGGAGACCGTCAGCCACGTCGGCACCCAGGTCAGCATGCTCGCGCTGCCGCTGGTGGCGATCACCGTGCTGGACGTGACGCCGTTTCAGATGGGGCTGCTGACCGCGGCCGAGACGCTGGCGTTCCTACTGGTCGGGCTGCCGGCCGGGGCCTGGCTGGACCGGACTCGCCGCAGGCCGGTGATGCTGGCGGCCGACGTGGCACGCGGCCTGCTGCTCGCGAGCGTTCCGCTGGCCTGGTGGGCGGGCGTGCTGACGTTCGCCCAGCTGATCGTCGTCGCGCTGCTGGTCGGGTTCGCCACGGTGTTCTTCGACGTGGCCTACCAGTCGTACCTGCCGTCACTGGTCGGGCGGTCGCTGCTGGTCGACGGCAACGGCAAGCTGGAGAGCACCCGGGCGCTCGCGCATATCGGCGGGCCCGCGCTCGGCGGTGGGCTGGTCCAGCTGCTCGGCGCCACCACCGCGGTCGTCGTCGACTCGATCAGCTACTTCCTGTCGGCCCTCGCACTCAAGGCGATCCGGACCCGGGAGCCGGAACCCGAGCCCGCCGAGCAGCAGCGGCTGCGCAACCAGATCGCCGAGGGCCTGCGGTTCGTGCTGCGGCACCGGCTGCTGCGGCCGATCACCGCCTGCACCGGAACCTCGAACTTCTTCAGCGGCATGACCGCGGCCGTCATCGTGATCTTCTTTTCGCGCGACCTCGGCCTGTCAGCCGGGACGATCGGCCTGCTGTTCGCCGCCGGCGGGATCGGCGGCGTGCTCGGCGCGATGACGACCTCGTGGTGGACCAGGCGCGTCGGGCAGGCGCGGACGATCTGGCTCGTCGGCATCTTCACCTTCCCGGGGGCGCTGCTCGTGCCGCTGGCCGAGCCCGGCTGGAAGGTGATCCTGATCGTCGTCGCGGACGTGCTGATCGGTTACGGCGTGGTCGTCTACAACGTGGCCCAGGTCAGCTTCCGCCAGGCGATCACCCCGGACCGGCTGCTGGGCCGGATGAACGCGAGCATCCGTTTCCTGGTGTGGGGCACGATGCCGCTCGGCGGTCTGGCCGGCGGAGCGCTCGGCGAGCTGATCGGGGTCCGGGAGACGCTGTGGGTCGCCGCGATCGGCGGCGTGCTCGCCATGGCGTGGGTCATCGCCTCGCCGCTTCGCGGCATGCGCGACCTGCCCCAAGACGACGCCGAGTCGGCCGCCGCCGTGCGATGAGCGGCAGGTCAGAAGGCACGGTTAGATCGAAAGCCACCAGTCGGGGTCGAGCTCGCCCCTGGCGACGATGAGCGCCGGACCCGTGAGCCTCGTGGTGCGCTCGTCGACTTCGACATGCAGCCGCCCGCCGGGGGTGTCGACCGCGCAGGCGCCGGTCTCGTCGCCGCGCGAGCGCAGCACCGCGACGACGGCGGCGACCGTTCCCGTGCCGCACGAGCGGGTCTCGCCGACGCCACGCTCGTGCACGCGGACGCTGGCCACGCCGGGAGCGGTCGTCGAGACGAACTCGACGTTGACCCCGTGCGGGAACGCGGCCGGGTCGTGTCCCGGCGGCACGGACAGGTCCAGCCAGGACAGCGGATAGTCGGTCACGCAGGCCAGGTGCGGGTTGCCGACGTCGACGACGATGCCTTCGAACGCCTGGCCCTCGACGGTCGCCCGGGAGCTGCCGGTGACGGTCGCGTGCCCCATGTCCACCGTGATCTCGCCATCGGCCGGCGCCCTGACCGGCCGGGTGCCCGCCCTGGTGCCGACGACGAGCTCGCCGGCCGGCGCCAATCGGGTCTCGACCAGGTAGCGGGCGAACAGCCGCAGGCCGTTGCCGCACATCTCGGCGATCGAGCCGTCGGCGTTGCGGTAGTCCATGAACCACTCGGCGCCGCTCGACGCGGCGGCATTGCCGAGCGCACCGGAGCGGACCACTCGAAGCACCCCGTCCGCGCCCAGTCCGCCGTGCCGGTCGCACAGCGCGCGCACGCGCGAGGAAGTCAGGTCGAGCGAGGCGTCCGGATCCGGCAGCACCACGAAGTCGTTACCGGTGCCATGGCCCTTGGCGAACGCGACGGCTTGCACACCGCCGAGCCTACGGTGCGCCCGTCGCTGCCAGCGCGTCGAGCACGGCTGCCACCAGATCGGGGCGCCCGCCGTCGAGCCAGGTGATCCGCCGGTCGCGCCGGAACCACGAGCGCTGCCGGCGGACGAACCGGCGGGTGGCGATGACGGTGTCGCGGGCCGCCTGGCACAGGCTGCACTCGCCGTCCAGAGCCGCGATCACCTGCCGATAACCCAGGGCACTGGAGGCGGTGCGGCCCTCGCGAAGGCCGGCCGCCAGCAGCTGCTGCACCTCGTCGACGAACCCGGCGTCGAACATCTGCTCCACGCGCCGCTCGATCCGCCGGTCGAGCTCGGTGGTCTCCCGGTCGACGCCGACAAGCACCGCGTCGTGCAGCGGGCGCCCCGGCACGGGCAGAAACGCCGAGAACGGCTTGCCGGTGAGCGCGACGACCTCCAGCGCACGCACGATCCGCCGGCCGTTGCCGGGCAGGATCGCCGCGGCGGCGGCCGGGTCGAGCCGGGCCAGCCGCGCATGCATGGCGGCCGGACCGAGCCGGTCGAGCTCCGCCTCGAGCTCGGCGCGCAACGCCGGGTCGGTGCCCGGGAACGCCAGGTCGTCGAGCACCGCTGTGACGTAGAGCCCCGAGCCGCCGGCCAGGATCGGCACGGCACCCCGCCCGCGCACCTGCTCGATCAGGGCGCGAGCCTGCCGCTGGTAGGCGGCGACCGAGGCATTCTCGGTGACGTCGAGGACGTCGAACAGGTGGTGCGGCACGCCCTGGCGCTGCTCGACCGGCAGCTTCGCGGTGCCGATGTCCATGCCGCGGTACAGCTGCATGGCGTCGGCATTGAGCACCTCGCCGCCGACGGCGAGCGCGAGCCGGACCGCCAGGTCGGTCTTTCCGGTGGCGGTGGGGCCGACGATCGCGACCGGGCGGCTCATCGGACCGGCCGCCACACCGCGACGTGGTAGGCGACGCCGTAGGGCGCCGCCGAGTACAGCAGCTCGCCCCGCCACGCGGGCCAGGCCCGCTCTGCCGCCCCGGCGAGCAGCTGCCAGGCCGGCCGGCCGGCGACGTCGAGCTCGGCGGCGAGCCGCTCGTCCAGGCCCAGCAACGCGGCCGTGTCGGCGGTCGCCAGCGCGTCGCGAACGGTGGCGTCGAACCGCACGGCCCGCTCGTCGACCCGCCCCGCCCCGGGCGCCGGGTGGTGGCTCGACCCGTCCCCGAGCACCAGCAGCCCGACCCGCCCGGGGAGCCCCTCGACCAGCTGCCGCCCGCGGGCCGCGCACTCGGCGGCCGGCGATGACGGCGCGATCAGCTCGCCGGTCACGGCGACGTCGGCCGGCACCCGGCCGCGCAGCCAGCCCGCCACGAGCATGGGCAGCGGCAGCCGGTCCGCCTCCGCCCCGGCCGGCCGGCACCGGGCGCCGAGGGCGACCGGCACGTCCACGCCGTAGCCGGCGAACGTGCCGGCCGCCGACGGCGGCACCCGCCGCGGCCCCGATGGGTCGGCCGCCACCGCCAGCCAGTCGACAACGCCCGCGGCGACCAACCGGTTGGCCGCGGACTCGCACCCGGCGCGCAGCGGGGCCGTCTCGGCCGCCGCGCCACCAGCCAACTCGGGCACGAGCAGCGGCGGATGCGGCACTACGGCGGCCAACTCGATCACGCCTATGGACGTTAGGACACGGCCGGACCGGCCAACCCGGCACACTCCGGTACCACAGTCGGCGTTGACCTGTTTGAATGCGCCCAACGGAGGGGCGACTCCCGCAGCCGTTCCCTGCCGAGCGCCACGCCCCATCGAGGGCTGCCCGGGGCTCCCGCGCCGGGCACGACCAGGAAGGCCGGCCATGACGGACCACCCGAGGACCGACGAGCAGGCAGCAGCGCAGCAGACCGACCAGCCACAGGCCGCCGGATCGCAGCTGATTCCCCAAGAGCCAGCACTGTCCCAAGAACCAGCACTGGCGAGCGACAACGGTGCGGTACCCACCGAGCAGCGGCCGCCAGCGTCGCCGGATATCCGTGCCGACGGCGCGGCGGAAGGCACCCGTGCCGACGGCGCGGCGGAAGGCACCGCCCCGGCTGCCGAGGCGGCCACCCCCGGCGAGGTCATGGCCCCACTCAGCACCGTCAGCGCCACGGACACAGTCAGCGCCACGGACACAGCTGCCGATAAGACCGGGCCGGCCCCGATTCCGGAGCGGCCGCCGGCGGTGCGCTCGGCGCTCGCCGATCCGAGCCGCTGGGGCCGGGTCGACGGCGACGGCACCGTCTACGTTCGCGTGGGTGGCGGCGAGCGCGCGGTCGGCTCGTGGCAGGCCGGCGACCCGTCCGAGGGCCTGGCGCACTACGCCCGGCGCTTCGACGACGTGCTGACCGAGGTCGAGCTGATCGAGGCCAGGCTGGCGACCGGGGCCGGTGACCCCAAGCACGCGCTGGCCAGCATCAAGCAGCTTCGGGAGAGCCTGGCCGAGGTGCACGCGGTCGGCGACCTGGACGGCCTGGCCGCGATGCTGGACTACCTGCGGGCCCGCGCCGAGGGCGCGCTCGGCGAGGCCAAGGCCGCACGCGAGCAGGCCAGAGTCGCCGCCGTCGCCCGCAAGACGGCGCTGGTCGAGGAGGCCGAGCGGATCGCGGGCGAGGCCACCCAGTGGAAGGCCGCCGGCGACCGGCTGCGGGCGATCCTGGACGAGTGGAAGACGATCCGCGGCGTCGACCGCAAGACCGACGACGTGCTGTGGAAGCGGTTCGGCAAGGCCCGCGACGCGTTCAACCGCCGCCGCGGCTCGCACTTCGCCGAGCTGGACCGCCAGCGCGGCGCGGCCAAGACGCGCAAGGAAGAGATCGTCGCCGAGGCCGAGCAGCTCATCGAGTCGACCGACTGGGGACCGACCGCGGGCCGCTACAAGCAGCTGATGAACGACTGGCGGGCGGCCGGGCGGGCTCCCAAGGACGTCGACGACGCGCTGTGGCAGCGGTTCCGGGCCGCCCAGGACGCCTTCTTCGCCAAGCGCTCCGCGGCGTTCAACGAGCGCGACTCGGAGCTGGTCGCCAACGCCCGGCGCAAGGAAGAGCTGCTGGCCGACGCCGAGCGCATCGACCCGGCCACCGACCTCGAAGGCGCCCGGGCGGCGCTGCTGCGCGTCCAGGAGCGCTGGGACGCGATCGGCCGGGTGCCGCGAGAGCAGCTGCGCGAGCTGGAGGGCCGGCTGCGGGCCGTCGAGGAGCGGGTGCGCGGCGCGGTCGACGCGCAGTGGCGCCGCTCGGACCCGGAGGCGCAGGCCAGGGTCTCGCAGTTCCGCGAGCGCGTCGAGCAGTACGAAGCGCAGGCGGCCAAGGCGCGCGCAGCGGGCGACCAACGGCGGGCCAAGCAGGCGGAGGCGCAGGCGGCGCAGTGGCGCGTGTGGCTCGCCGCCGCCGAGCAGGCCGTCGCCAACCGCTAACCGCACTGACCACATCCCCCGCGCTGTCTGGTGATCATCGAAAGTTGTGCGGCCACCGTGCACCTTCGTGACCCGCGCTGCACGGTGCTCACTTTCGGCGACGGGCATGCTCTCGTGGAAGCCGGATGCCTGTTGGCCGGGCCGCCATTTGGGTGCGGTGAGCCGTGCTGAGCGCGGCTTCCCGGTGACGCCCACGCGCTGCCCGCTGGGTCGCCGCTGGGGACCGCCGTCGAGTATGGACCGCCCTTGAGGTCGCACAATGTAGCGACACTTGACTACTTTGGCGATCATGCGGCCCTTTGGGAAGGGCTGGCACCGGCTGGCCGGGCACCGGCCTTGGGAAGTGCAGGGGCCGGTAGGCCCGGGCTCCGAGCCCTGGGGACCTACTGGGACCGGTAGGCCAGGCTCCGAACCCCTTGG
>DASSUA010000118.1:0-2252 GCA_035707525.1 Pseudonocardiaceae bacterium | reverse complement strand
GTCGACGTGGTGGCTCATGCCGCGCGGCGACGAGGAGGATCGGCCGATCGCCTTCGACGAGACCATGTCGCCGCGCCGGGGCTGGGCGCTGGTCGACCGCTGGGAGCGGCTGGCCACCGCGTGCGAGCCTGTCGCGCCCGTCCTCGCCGACCACGCAGTCGCGGTCGCCGCTGCCCTGCGGTCCCGCTTCGACGTGCCGGCCCGCGCCCTGCCACTGTTTCCGGCGTTCCGCGGGGAGCGGCCGAGCTGACGTTGCTTTCCGACCTACTGGGTACTTGGACCGTGTTCGGCTAACTGGATCGCTGCCAGTATCGCGTTATGGGGCAACGGGCGTTCATCGTGCGGTTGGTTGTCGCGATCGTTCTGGCAGGGAGCGGGTGTGGGTTGGCGGCGTCGGCGTCGGCGTCGGCGTCGGCCGAGCTGGTCGCCGGCCAGCCAGCCGGTCAGTCGGCCGGTCAGTCAGCCGGCCCGGGGGCCGGCCTGCGGGCGGCGGTGATCGCCAAGATCATCGAGCGCTCCGGGCCCGGCCTCGCCGGCACCGAGGTGAACGTGATGCGCGAGCAGCCGGACTGGGCGTTCGGCGCCGGCATCGCCAGGTCGACCAGGGCCGAGTACCCGGACGGCTGGCTGTTCGTCGCGCGCCTCGACGGCGACCACTGGGTCCTCGCGTTCGAAGGGGAGGCGGGGTTCCCGGCCCTGGCCGCCGCCGCCCCGGACGGCGTGGTCGGCGATCACGAGAAGCAGATCTTCGCCTCGGCCGGCGTGCAGGCCAACGGTGACTACCGCACCGGCATGCGGCTGCCGTACGCGATCGGGCAGTCGTGGCGGCTCACCGGCGGCCCGCACAGCACCGTCCGGGGGTCGATCGACCTCGCCGGCGGGGATGGGCGGGTGCTCGCCGCCCGCGCCGGCACGCTGTACGTGATGTGCTCGAACCGGCGCGGCTGGCTGCGGATCATGCACGACCGCGGCTACGCCACCGACTACTACCACCTGCACAACAACCGCACCGACAACGGCGCGAGCGTCGGCGCCGGCGCGTTCCTGGGCAACATCGGGGTCGACGTCTCGTGCGGCGGCAGCGCCACCGGCGCGCACGTGCACTTCTCGCTGCGGCAGAACGGCTCGTTCGTTCCGATCGCCGGGCACGACTTCGGCAAGTGGCAGCCCTACAATGGCGCCTCCGACTACCAGGGCTACGCGCTGCACGGCTCAACCAGGGTCAACGTCGGCGGCAACCTCTACAACTACGGCCCGCTCGGCTTCAGCCAGGGCATCGTGGACACCAACGGCGGCACCGTGCTGAACAAGCGCTCCGGTCCGGGCACCGGCTACGCGGTCGTCGGCACCGTCGCCGACGGCGCCACGGTCAGCATCTCGTGTTCCGCGAACGGCACCACGCACACCGGCCGCTCGGGCAATCCGACGGACCTGTGGAACAAGCTCACCGACGGCACGTGGGTCAGCGACGCCTACACCTGGACCGGCACGACCAACCCGGTGAGCGGCTGGTGCTGACCGTCAAACGCACTTGGGGAGCTTCAGTTCCACATGTGGAACTGAAGCTCCCCAAGTGCGAACTAGGGCGGGGTTAGGGCGGGCTAGCGCAGGCGGCGCCGGACGTTGGGGCGCTTGGACTCACCGGGGGTCGCGTCGGCGATCCACGGACCGTCGACCGACGGGTCGATCACGCCGTCCTCCAGCCACGTGTAGCGGCCCTCGAGAACGCCCCTGGCCAGCTTGCGGTCGGTGCTGTCGGTGTTGTGCCACAGGCGCTCGAACAGCTCGTCGGCGCGGTGGCGGGCCTGCCGGCAGAACGCGTCGGCCAGCTCGACCGCCGAGTCGCCGTGCTCCTCGCGAAGCCGCTGCGCCCGCACGCACGCCGCGCTGATGGCGAACAGCTCGGCGCCGATGTTGACGATCCGGCCGAGGAAGCACTGCCGGTGCTCCAGCTTGCCCTGCCAGCGTGACATCCCGTAGAACGTCTGCCTGGCCAGCTTGCGGCTGGCGCGCTCGACGTAGCGCAGGTGCTCGGCGAGCGGGCCGAACTCGCGGTACCCGGTGGGCACCTGGCCCCGGCCGACGGCGAGCCCCGGCAGCCACTTGGCGTAGAAGCCGCCGGCTCGGGCGGCCGCCCTGGCCTTGCGCCCGGTGTCCGCGCGCGGGTCGATGATGTCGCCCGCGACCGCGAGGTGGGTGTCGACCGCCTCCCTGGCGATCAGCAGCTCCATGATCTCGGTCGAGCCCTCGAA
>DASSUA010000117.1:0-3290 GCA_035707525.1 Pseudonocardiaceae bacterium | reverse complement strand
AGATCTGCATCCTGATAATCTCATCCGCATAGTCATGCGGGGGAGGTCAGCGATGAGCGACGCGGCGCATCGCGTACCCGACTCTCCGGAAGGTCTTCACATCGCCCCCTATCGGGACCATCGTGACCACATGACTTCTCTGAGAGAGCCCTCTGCGGAGGTGACCGCGTGATCCGGCACTTCCTCCGCGACGACGACCTGACCCCGGCCGAGCAGGGCCAGGTGCTCGACCTCGCCGTGCGGCTGAAGGCCGCCCCGTACGGGCACCGGCCCCTGGCCGGCCCGCGGGCGGTCGCGGTGCTGTTCGAGAAGCCGTCCTTGCGCACCCGGGTCTCCTTTGACGCCGGCATCGCGCAGCTGGGCGGCCATCCCGTGGTCATCGACGGGCAGGCCACCCACTTCGGTCGGGGCGAGACCGTGGAGGACGCGGCCCGGGTGCTGTCCCGCTACGTGGACGCGATCGTCATCCGCACCTTCGCCGACGCCCGCCTGGCCGCCGTCGCCGCGGCCGCCACGGTGCCGGTCATCAACGCGCTGACCGACGGCTTCCACCCGTGCCAGGTGCTGGCCGACCTGCTCACGATCCGCGAGCGGCTGGGCGGGGCCGCGGGCCGCACGCTCGTCTACCTGGGCGACGCGGCCAACAACATGGCGCAGTCCTACCTGCTCGGCGGGGCCACGGCCGGCATGCACGTGCGGGTCGCCGGCCCCGACGGCTTCCTGCCCGACCCGGCGGTCGTGGACCGGGCCGCGCAGATCGCCGCGGCCACCGGCGGCTCGGTCGCGGTGCTGAGCGACCCGCAGGTCGCCGCGCACGGCGCCGACGTGCTCGCCACCGACACGTGGACGTCGATGGGCCAGGAGAGCGACGAGCTGGACCGGGTCACCCCGTTCCTGCCGTACCAGCTCAACGCCGCCCTGCTCACCTGCGCCAAGCCGGACGCGATCGTGCTGCACTGCCTGCCCGCGCACCGTGGCGAGGAGATCACCGACGAGGTGATGGACGGCCCGGCCAGCGCCGTGCTCGACGAGGCGGAGAACCGCCTGCACGCGCAGAAGGCGCTGCTGAGCTGGTTGCTCGCCGGCCGGGGCCAGCCGTGACCGGCCCGATCACCAAGACCGCACGGCACGCCCGGATCGTCCACCTGATCCGGGGGCGGGCCGTGCGGTCCCAGACCGAGCTGGCGGAGCTGCTGGCCGGCTCGGGCATCCAGGTGACCCAGGCGACGCTCTCGCGGGATCTTGAGGAGCTGGGCGCGGTCAAGGTGCGCGGCACGGACGGCGGGCCGGCCGCGTACTTCATCCCGGAGGAGGGCAAGCCTCCGCTGCGCCCCGCCGAGCAGGCGCCGGCCCGGCTGGTCCGGCTGTTGCGGGAGCTGCTCACCGGCACCGACTACAGCGGCAACCTGGTCGTGCTGCGCACCCCGCCCGGGGCGGCCCAGTTCCTGGCCAGCGCGCTGGACCGGTCCGGCCTGCCGGAGATCGTCGGCACCATCGCCGGCGACGACACCATCCTCGTCGTGGCCCGCGAGTCGTTCGGCGGCGCCGCGCTGGCCAACAAGCTTTCCGCCTGGGCGGAGTCAACAGAAGGGAACAGCACATGACCGATCGGGTGGTCCTCGCGTACTCCGGGGGCCTGGACACCTCGGTGGCCATCCCGTACCTGGCCGAGCAGACCGGGGCCGAGGTGGTCGCCGTCGCGGTCGACGTGGGCCAGGGGGGCGAGGACCTCGAGGTCATCCGCAAGCGGGCGCTCGCCTGCGGCGCGGTGGAGGCCGAGGTGGTGGACGCGCGCGAGGAGTTCGCCACCGACTTCTGCCTGCCCGCCCTGCGCGCCAACGCCCTCTACATGGACCGCTACCCGCTGGTGTCCGCACTGTCCCGGCCGCTGATCGTCAAGCACCTCGTCACGGCGGCCCGGTCGCACGGCGGCACGATCGTGGCGCACGGCTGCACCGGCAAGGGCAACGACCAGGTGCGCTTCGAGGTGAGCATCGGCGCGCTCGCCCCCGACCTCACCGTGGTCGCGCCGGCCCGGGACTTCGCCTGGACCAGGGACAAGGCGATCGAGTACGCGCAAGCGCATGGGCTGCCGATCGATGTCTCCCACTCCTCGCCGTACTCGGTGGACCAGAACCTGTGGGGCCGGGCGGTGGAGACCGGCTTCCTGGAGGACATCTGGAACGCGCCCATCGAGGACGTCTACGCCTACACCGCCGACCCGGGGCTGGCCCGCGAGCCGGACGAGGTGGTGGTCACCTTCGATGCCGGGGTTCCGGTCGCGCTGGACGGGCGGGCGGTCGACCCGTACCAGGCGATCACCGAGCTCAACCGGCGGGCCGGCGCGGCCGGCGTCGGCCGGCTGGACCTGGTCGAGGACCGCCTGGTCGGGATCAAGAGCCGCGAGGTGTACGAGGCACCCGGCGCGATCGCCCTCATCACGGCGCACCAGGAGCTGGAGAACGTGACCGTCGAGCGCGACCTGGCCCGGTTCAAGCGGGGTGTGGAACAGCGCTGGAGCGAGCTGGTCTACGACGGCCTGTGGTTCTCCCCGCTCAAGTCGGCGCTGGACGCCTTCATCGACTCGGCGCAGCGGCACGTCTGCGGCGATGTGCGCCTGGTGCTGCAGGGTGGCCGGGCCGTGGTCACCGGCCGGCGCTCGGTGGCCTCGCTCTACGACTTCGGCCTGGCCACCTACGACACCGGTGACACGTTCGACCAGTCGCTGGCGCGCGGCTTTGTCGAGCTGTGGGGGCTGCCGACCCGGCTCGCGGCGGCCCGGGACGCCCGGTTGGCCGCGTCCGCGCGGTGACTCGGTTGGTAGCGGTGACTCGATGACGGCCAGAATGGCCGTTGTGAACGACAAGCCTCTGATGGACACCGGTGCGATAAGGCTGTGGGGCGGTCGGTTCGTCGGCGGCCCGGCCGAGGCGCTCGCCCGGCTCTCGGTGAGCGTGCAGTTCGACTGGAGGCTGGCCCCGTACGACCTGGCGGCATCCCGGGCACACGCCCGGGTGCTCGCCCGCGCCGGGCTGCTGGACAACGTCGAGCTGGGGCGGATGCTCGCCGCCCTGGACGACCTGGAGGCGGCGTGCGCCGCAGGGTCGTTCCGCCCCACGGTCGAGGACGAGGACGTGCACACCGCGCTCGAGCGCGGCCTGCTGGAGCGGCTCGGCGGGCTGGGTGGGAAGCTGCGCGCCGGCCGCTCCCGCAACGACCAGGTCGCCACCGGCCTGCGGCTCTACCTGCGGGACCGGGTCCGGGGCGTGGCCGCCCGCCTGGTCGAGCTC
>DASSUA010000116.1:0-4109 GCA_035707525.1 Pseudonocardiaceae bacterium | reverse complement strand
CCGATCGCGCGGGCCGTCTGCCGGGTCCACGGCCGGTAGCTGTCCGGGTTGGACTCGGCTATCGCGTCCACCACATCGTCGAACAGGGGCGGCGGCGGCACCTCGACCCGGCGCCGCAGCTGCAACATGTCGCCGTCGGTGACGCCCGCCGCCGCCAGCGTGCGGCTCGGGTCCATCGGCGACTCGCCGAGCCGGGCCAGGCACCAGCCGCCGTGCCGGCTGCCGCCGTCCGGGGCGCGCTCGCGGGCCATCTCCAGCAGCATCGGCAGCAGGTCGGCCACCGCCACGTCGGCCGGTAGGGCCACGTCGATCCGGGTCTGCGGGGCGACCACGGTCACCCGGCTGAACACCGTCGCTGGTGCCGTCGGCGTCGTCACTGTGCGTCCTCGCTGTTCCTCGCCTGCGCCGTCCTGCGCCGTCCCACACCGTCGGGCGGCCGGTCGCGACTGACCCGAACGGGCTCGCCGCGTCGGGGTCGGCCCCTAGTATGGCCGCAGCGGACGGCGGCCATCTGCGGGTTCGGTGAACTGGCCGGACACCAGGGAACGGGCCATGTCCAACCACAGGGCTGTGGCAGGAAGACTCCGAGGGGAAGGTGCCGGCCAGCTATGAGCACCGTGCAGTTCAAACGGTCGCCGAGGCTGGCCGCGCCGCCGATGCCGGGCGGTGAGGTGCACCTGGAGCCGCCGCCCGAGATCCCGCGGATCATCCCCGGCAACATCCTGCTCAAGCTCATGCCGGTGGTCATGGTCGTGGCCATGGTAGGCATGATCGTGTTGCTGTTCACCACCGGCGGCGACGAGGCGCGCAGCCCGATCTTCCTGCTGTTCCCGGTCATGATGATGATGTCGATGGCCGGGATGATGTTCCAGGGCGGTGGCCGCGGCGGCGGGCAGCGCAAGGCCGAGATGAACGAGGACCGCAAGGACTACCTGCGCTACCTCGGCCAGATGCGGGAGCGCGCCCGCCAGGCCGCGCAGGAGCAGCGCGCGGCCGCCGAGTGGGGCAACCCCGACCCGCAGGCGCTGTGGTCGATGGCCAAGAGCCGGCGGATGTGGGAGCGGCGCACCTCCGACAGCGACTTCTGCCACCTGCGGGTCGGGCGCGGCTCGCAGCGGCTGGCGACCAGGCTCGTACCACCGCAGACCGGCCCGGTCGACGAGCTGGAGCCGATCACGACGCTGGCCCTGCGGCGGTTCGTGCGCGCCCACTCGATCGTGCACGACCTGCCGATCGCGATCTCGATGCGCGGGTTCGCCGCCGTCGGCCTGCAGGGCGACCGCGCCGACGTGCGGGCCCTGGCGCGGGCACTGCTGGCCCAGCTGGTCACCTTCCACACCCCCGACGACGTGCTGGTCGCGATCGTCACCGCCGGCCGGGCCAAGAGCGAGTGGGAGTGGGCCAAGTGGCTGCCGCACGTGCAGCACCCGAGGCTCACCGACGGCATCGGGGCGCTGCGGATGATGGCCGGCTCCCTCGCCCAGATCGAGTTCTGGCTCGACGAGGAGCTGCGCGACCGGCAGCGGTTCACCCGCAACGCCCCGCCGCAGTCCGACCAGCCGCACGTCGTGATCGTGATCGACGACGGCGAGGTCACCCTCGAGGAGCTGATGATCCTCGAGGAGGGGCTCACCGGCGTCACGCTGCTGGACCTGTCGGAGTCGCTCGGCAACCTGACCGCCCGGCGCGGCCTGCGGCTGGTCGTCGAGCCGGACCGGATCGGCGCCCGCAGCGCGACCACCATCGAATGGTTCGGCCGCCCGGACTCGATGACCCTGGCCGAGGCCGAGGGGCTGGCCAGGCAGCTCTCGCCGTTCCGCATCGGCGCGACCGACTCCGGCGGCGAACAGGAGCCGCTGCTGGCCGGCGCGGGGCTGCTCGAGCTGCTCGGGCTGCCGGAGGCGATGACCTTCGACGTTCAGCAGGCGTGGCGACCGCGGCCGCTACGGGACAAGCTGCGCGTGCCCTTCGGCGTCGGTGAGTACGGCCAGCCGGTCGAGCTGGACATCAAGGAGGCCGCGCAGGAGGGGATGGGCCCGCACGGGCTCTGCATCGGCGCGACCGGCTCCGGCAAGTCGGAGTTCCTGCGCACGCTGGTGCTCGGCATGATCACCACGCACTCCTCGGCCGCGCTGAACCTCGTGCTCGTCGACTTCAAGGGCGGTGCGACGTTCCTCGGCCTGCAGGACGCGCCGCACGTCGCCGCCGTGATCACCAACCTGGCCGACGACCTGACCCTGGTCGACCGGATGAAGGACGCCCTGGCCGGCGAGATGAACCGCCGCCAGGAGCTGCTCAAGAGCGCCGGCAACTTCGCCAACGTCAAGGAGTACGAACGGGCCAGGGAGAACGGCGCCGACCTGGACCCGCTGCCGGCGCTGTTCATCGTGGTGGACGAGTTCTCCGAGCTGCTGAGCCAGAAGCCGGACTTCGCGGACCTGTTCGTCGCGATCGGCCGGCTCGGCCGCTCGCTGCAGATGCACCTGCTGCTCGCCTCGCAGCGCCTCGAGGAGGGCAAGCTGCGCGGCCTGGACTCGCACCTGTCGTACCGGATCGGCCTGAAGACCTTCTCCGCCTCGGAGTCCAGGGCCGTCCTCGGCGTGCCCGACGCCTACGAGCTGCCGTCGATCCCCGGCTCCGGCTACCTGAAGTTCGACACGACGACGATGGTCCGGTTCAAGGCCGCCTACGTCTCGGGTCCGTACAAGCAGGCCGGGGCCGCCCCGCCCGGCATGTCCGCACCGGTCACCTCGGACCGCCGCCCGCGGCTGTTCGTCCCCGACTTCGTCGACAAGCCGAAGGAACTGGCGCCGCCGGCGGCCATGGAGAAACGGGAGGACCCGAACGTCCCGAGCCTGCTCGATGTGATCGTCAACCGGCTCAAGAGCCAGGGCCCGCCGGCGCACGAGGTGTGGCTGCCGCCGCTGACCGAGCCGCCGTCGCTGGACCAGCTGCTGCCGCCGCTGACCCCCACTGAGGAGCGGGGCCTTTCGCCGGTCGGCTTCTTCGGCAACGGCCGGCTGACCGTTCCGGTCGGCATCGTGGACAAGCCGTACGAGCAGCGCCGCGACCTGCTGTGGGCCGACCTGTCGGGGGCGTCCGGGCACGCGGTCGTGGTCGGCGGGCCGCAGTCGGGCAAGTCGATGCTGCTGCGCACGCTGATCACGTCGATGGCGCTCACCCACACCGCCGAGGAGGTGCAGTTCTACTGCCTCGACTTCGGCGGTGGCACGCTCGCCTCACTGCAGGACCTGCCGCACGTCGGCGGGGTCGCCGCGGGCCGGCTGGAGCCGGACCTGGTGCGCCGCATGGTCGCCGAGATGAACAGCCTGCTGCACGAGCGGGAGCAGCGGTTCCGGGCGATGGGCATCGACTCGATGAACGAGTTCCGCAACCGCAAGCGCCGCGGCGAGCTGGCCGACGACCGGTTCGGCGACGTGTTCCTGGTCATCGACGGCTGGATGAGCTTCCGCACCGAGTTCGAGCCGCTGGAGATGCCCGTGGTCAACCTGGCCACCCAGGGCCTGTCCTACGGCATCCACGTGGTCGTCGGCGCGTCCCGCTGGGCGGAGATCCGGCCGGCGCTCAAGGACCTGCTCGGCACCAGGTTCGAGCTGCGCCTCGGCGATCCGAGCGAGTCCGACATCGACCGCCGCGCCGCGGTCAACGTGCCCCAGTCGCAGCCGGGGCGCGGCCTGTCCCGCGACAAGCTGCACTTCCTGATCGCGCTGCCGCGCATCGACGCGGTCACCAACGCCGAGGACATCGGTGCCGGCGTCGGCGATGCGGTGGCCAAGGTGCGGGCGTCCTGGCGCGGGCGCGGCGCCCGGCCGGTGCGCATGCTGCCCGACAAGCTGCCCTACGACCAGCTGCCGCCGGTCGCCGCCTCGCCGCGGCTGGTTCCGATCGGCATCGACGAGGCCGCGCTGGCGCCGGTGCTGCTGGACTTCGACGCCGACCCGCACTTCGTCTGCTTCGCCGACGGCGAGTCCGGCAAGACCAACCTGCTGCGCGTCCTCGTCAGGGGCATCGTCGACCGGTACACCCCCAAGCAGGCCCGGATCATCCTGGTCGACTACCGGCGCACGATGCTCGGGTTCGTCACCACC
>DASSUA010000115.1:0-2687 GCA_035707525.1 Pseudonocardiaceae bacterium | reverse complement strand
GCGCGCAGCAACCGGCCGCCCTCGATCGCGACCAGCGAGTCGCAGATCCGCTCGACCTCGCCGAGCAGGTGCGAGCACACGACGATCGAGATGCCGAACTGGTTGCCGATGCGATGCACCAGCTCCAGCATCGCGTCGCGGCCGGCCGGGTCGAGGCCGTTGGTCGGCTCGTCGAGCAGCAGCAGGTCGGGGTCGTGGGCGAGCGCCTGCGCGAGCTTGACCCGCTGCTTCATGCCGGTCGAATAGCCACCGACCTGGCGGTAGCGCTCCTCGTAGAGCCCGACGTGGCGCAGCGTGTCGGCCGTGCGCTCGCGCGCCGCCGACGGCGGCAACCCGGACATCCGTGCCAGGTGGACGGTGAGCTCGGTGGCCGAGACGTCCGGCGGCAGGCAGTCGTGCTCCGGCATGTACCCGACGAGCGCCCGCAGCTGCGACCCGCTGGTGGCCACGTCGAGGCCCAGCACCTCCGCCCGGCCGTCGGTCGGCTCCAGCAGCCCCAGCAGGATCTTGATCAGCGTCGACTTGCCGGCACCGTTCGCGCCGACCAGGCCGACCACGCCCGCGCCGATTTCGACCGACAGCCCGTCGAGGGCGGTCACCCGGGCGAACCTCTTGGTGAGGCCGTCGGTCCGGATCAGCGGCTCGGTCATGGCGCCCATCCTGGCGGTTGCCCCGCGGCGGCAACCATCGGGGACATCCCTGAACTCGACCCCGGGTCCACACTGGATGCCATGGTGGGTGCCGTGCGGGCCCCTGTGGATCGCGTCAGCGCGACCGACCTGGTCTCGCTGGCCTCGGACACCGGACCCACGCCGATGCAGGTCGCCGCCGTCCTGGTGTTCGCGGCGGGACTCGATCCGGCCGCGGTCGAAGCCGCGGTCGCGCGGCGGATCGCGACCGTGCCCAGGCTTCGCCAGCGGCTCGTGCGGGTGCCGCCCGGGCTCGGCCGGCCGGTGTGGGTCGACGACGCCTCGTTCAAGGTGAGCCGGCACCTGGACCGCACCAGCTGCCCGCCGCCCGGCGGCGAGCCGGCGCTGCTGGACCTGGCCGCCGCCCTGGCGACTCGGCGGCTGCCGCGGTCGCGGCCGCTGTGGTCGGCAACGCTGGTCACCGGGCTGGCGGACGGCCGGGCGGCGCTGGTCATGGTGTTCCACCACGTGCTCGCCGACGGGATCGGCGGGTTGGCGATCCTGGCCAACCTGGTCGACGGCGTGCCCGGTGCACCACTGCCGCCGTTTCCGGCGCAGGCGCCCACGCACCGGGAGCTGGCCGCCGACGCCTGGCGGTCCCGGCTGGCCGCGCTCTCGCGGCTGCCCCGGCTCGCGTCGACCGTGCGGCCGGCGCTCACCGAACTGGCCGGCCGCCCGGCGCTGGTCGAGCGGTGCTCGCTGAACCGGCCGACCGGCCCGCGGCGGCGGCTCGCCGTCGTCCGGGCGGACCTGGCCCACGTCCGCGCGGCCGCCCACCGGTGCTCGGCGACGGTCAACGACGCCCTGCTCGCCGCGATCGTCGGCGCCCTGCGCACGCTGCTCGCCGCGCGGGGCGAGCGCATCGAGACGATCACGGTGTCGATGCCGGTGGCGGCCCGCCGGGCGACCACCGCCGCCCACCTGGGCAACAGCGTCGGCGTGCGCCCGGTCGCGCTGCCCACCGCCGGCGCCACCCTGTCCCGGCTGGCCCGCATCGCACCGATCACCAAGGCCCAGAAGTCGGTGACGCCCGGCGCCTCGGCCGCGCTGACCGACCCGGTGATCCGGGCCCTGGGTGCGCTCGGCCTGGTCAACCGGGTCGTCAACCGCCAGCGCCTGGTGCACACGTTCGTCACCAACCTGCGCGGGCCCGAGCTGCCGGTGACCATCGGCGGCGCCACGGTCGAGGCGGTCATCCCGGTGTCGGCCACGATGGGGAACGTGGCCCTGGCGTTCGCCGCGCTGTCCTACGCCGGCACGCTCTCGGTCACCGTGGTCGCCGACCCCGACCACGTGCCCGACCTGGCCGTGCTCGTCGAGGCCCTGCAGGCCGAGCTCGACACGCTAACCGGCACTGTCTAGATCTGCACTGTCTAGGCCAGGTCTAGACCGGCACCGTCTAGACCGGCACCCCGGCCTCGACGAGCAACCCGCGCGCCTCGTCGTAGCGATCCTGCTCGACCAGCAGCCGGCTCGGCAGCGCGCCGATCGACCCCTCGATCACGCTCATATGCAAGTCGACGACGTTGTGCTCGATTCCCGCGTCCTCCAGCAGCGAGGTCGCGAACGACATCAGCACCGGATCATTGGACCGCAGCAGCTCCACCATGCGCCAACCTCCCCCGCCCTCATCGCCGGCCACATTACCGACATTGCCTGGTGGTTGAGGATGGGTGGGTGCCGGTGACCGCGACGGTGGCGGCCTTGGTGAGCGGTTGTTGTCCGTTGCCCTCGGCGTCAACCACGATCAGACTTGACGAGGCGACGAGCGACATCAGCACTGGATCGACACCATCAAGGAGGGGCAATGCCGCGCCACCACCCCCAGAAGGACGACGGAATCCCGCCCGAGGCCAAGCACCTTCACGAAACCCGCAGCTCCTACACCTTCGAAGCCCAGATGCAGCAACTCAGCGACTTCGGCCGCGGCGCCCACCGTATGCGCAGCTGGCAACGCGAAATTGTCCGGTACTCCATCATGGGCTTCTTTGTCCTCAT
>DASSUA010000114.1:0-2540 GCA_035707525.1 Pseudonocardiaceae bacterium | reverse complement strand
CGGAGCTCGACGTCGGGGCGGTCGCGTTCACCGTGCGCGGCCACGGCCTGCTGCAGGCCCGGCTCCCGGCAGGCATCCGCGCCCGCGGCTGGCCGGCCCCGGCGCGGCTGCTGCGGCGCGCCTGGCTGCGGCTGCCGATCCCGCCGATCGAACTGATCGCCGGCCGGTGCGACGTCTTCCACGCGACCAACTTCGTACTGCCGCCGGCGATCAGCGCCGCCGGCGTGGTCACCATCCACGACCTGGCCTTTCTCGAACGCCCGGACGAGCTGGCGCCGGCCGAGCACGACCTGCCCGAGCTCGTACGCCAGTCGGCCAGGCGGGCCGCCGTCGTGTGCACCCCGACGACCGCCGTGGCCAGGCAGGTCGTGCACCGGCTGCGGGTGCGTGACGACCAGATCGTCGTCACCCCGCTCGGCGTCGACCCGGCCTGGTTCGTCGCCGCCCCCCCGAGCGACGAGGCCCGCCGCCGGCTGCGTCTGCCGAAGGAGTACGTGCTGTTCGTCGGCACCGCTCAGCCCCGCAAGGGCCTCGACGTCCTGCTCGCCGCGCACGAGCTCGCCTCCCTGTCGTCGGAGGTGCCCCCGTTGGTGCTGGCCGGCGCCGCCGGCTGGGGCCCGGCCGTTACCGTCACCGACGCCAAGCGGGTACTGCGCACCGGCTACCTGCCCGAGGTCGACCTGCGCCGGGTCATGGCCGGCGCGCTGGCCCTCGTGCTGCCCTCGCGCGACGAGGGCTTCGGCCTTCCGCTGCTGGAGGCCCTCGCCTGCGGCATCCCCGTGCTGACCACCGACGCGCCCGCGCTGGTCGAGGTCGCCGGCGGTTATGCCCACCACGTGCCCGTCGGCGACGCCGAGGCGCTCGCGACCGTGCTGGCGAAGGTCGGCGATGCCCCGCGCGATCCCGAGACCGCCGCCGCCCGCCGGGCCCACGCCTCCGAGTACACGTGGCGCTCATGCGCCGAGGCAACCGTCGAGGCGTACCGCCTCGCCGCCAGCTGACCGACCGACCGGCCCGCACCAACCGGCGCGCCTACCTACCGGGTCGCCGGTGGCACATTCGCCGGCTCGTCGTACTCGCGCATACCGGGCAGCATCAGCTGCTCGTTGGGCGCCACGATGCGCCGCAATGCGACGTGCACGGCATGACCGGACCGCTGGTTGAACGTCACCTCCCCCACGAACAGGTTCGGCTCGCGCAGCGCGGCCTGGATGCCGTCGGCAAGGTCGTCGTCGAAGGTCACGGTCGCCGCCTCACCGCCAGGCTGGCGCAGCCGGGCCTGATTGCGCTCGAAGTCGGCCTCCACCAGGCGGCCGTGCACCATGTCCTGCCGCCGCCGTGGCTGGTGGGCGGCCTCCTGCATCCAGAACCGGGTGTTCTCGTCCACAACCGCCAACCGGCCGGCCCGCTCGGCGTCCGCGTCCGTCCGGAACCTGATGGCGCCCGTCCGGCCGCCGACGTTGACGTCGTCGGCCAGCTGCGACACGGCCCTGGCCAGCCGGTGCTCGACCTGCACCGGCTGCTCCTGCAGCACGTCCATCAGCTGGTGCAGCGCCCGGTACCCAAGGTCGTGCGCACCGACGTCAACCTCGAGCTCGCCCTCCTCCCGCTCGATGTCGGGCAGCGCGAACACGCACGCCCCACGCTCGACCCGTTCCAGACGCAACCGCGTCGCCCCTTCGATGTCAGCCTCGTAGCGCCCGTACGTCGCCAGCCTCGGCCGGCCCAGCACGACATGCGCGGCTCGCCGGATCACGGCCTGCACGCCGAGCACCAACCGCGCCACGTCGGTCGCGGGTACCTCGCCGGGTGCGCCGTCCGGCCCTAGCAGCTCCACTGTCACGCACCGCGGCGTCCCGTCCCCCGGTGTCCTGTCCCCCGGCGTCCCATTCCCCGGTGTCCCGTTCCGCACCACGAACCCACTGTCGCATCCCCCACCGACAAAATCGGGATGGTTGTGGTTCCCGAGGGTCACCGGCGACGCGAAGGGTGGCTTGGACACGCGATCCTGCCGTGGTGCGGCCAAGATCGTCGGAAGGGTGGACTCACCGTGCTGGTTGGGCGCCATAGTGCCCGGTAGTCTCGCACTTTCGGTGATCATGGAGGGATTGGGGCCGCACGGGGGCCAGTGGCTGACGGGCCGCGCGGCAGCGCATCGCCGAAGTCCCACACCGGCCACGAATACCGGGCGCCCGCCGACCACCGGCACCCGATGTGCCGGGTCTCCAGTGCAATGAATCCCCGTGGGACGCCTCTTCCGGACAGCCGGATGTCTCGCCGGGGTTCATGATCACCGTTTCGGTGTGGCTCAGGTGGCTCTCCGGGGGCACGTCGTGCGCCATCTCAGACGCGCCCTCGACCGCCACCCTCAGCCACCTCAGTCGCGGTAGGGACCGCCCTTCGGGTGGCCCCCCGCGCAGATCCCAGCGTGCGGAACTACCGCACTGGGCTCCTGGCCCGGGTCAAACGCCACAGCAGTCACCAACCCGCTGCGACGCACACGAACCCCGGCCGTGTGGCACACCTGGTCCGGCTCTGTG
>DASSUA010000113.1:0-5767 GCA_035707525.1 Pseudonocardiaceae bacterium | reverse complement strand
GCCGGCTTGACGTCCCGGTGGATGATCTGGTTGCGGTGCGAGAAGTCGAGCGCGGCGCAGACGTCGGCCAGGATCTCCATGGCCCGCCGCGGCGCCATGGGACCCTCGGTCTTGACGATGTCGCGAAGGGTCCGGCCGTCGACGTACTCCATGACGATGTAGGGCAGCGGCCCGTACTCGGTGCGCGTCTCGCCGGTGTCGTAGACGGCAACGATCGCCGGATGGTTCAGCGACGCGGCGTTCTGCGCCTCGCGCCGGAACCGGAGCTGGAACTGCGGGTCCCGGGCGAGGTCGGCACGGAGCACCTTGACCGCCACATCCCGGCCGAGCCGAACGTCTCGGCCGCGGTGCACCTCGGACATACCGCCGTAGCCGAGCGTCTCGCCCAGCTCGTAGCGGTCGGAGAGCAGACGGGGGGTGGTCATCGGTGGGTGGTCCCGCTTCTGGTTGTCAGGGAGAGCAGGTACAAGTGTGGCCAATCGCTGTGCGTGACCCAAACTCGGCAGCGCCGTTGGTGGCCAGGCTCACTGTGAGGTGCTCGGCCGGTCACGGCTCCTCCTCGGCGCCGACCGCCGCCACCAGGCAGCGAGCGGGTGGGTCCTGGCGCACGGTACCCGGTGGCAACGGCCCGCAGGCCCGGTCCCCGCCGAACGAAACGGTCACGTTCTGTTGCGGTGCTTCGGTGGCCCTGCTGACGGCGCGGGTCACGACCCAGCCGCCGACCACCAACGCGACGATCAGCATCAGGATGACGAAGACCCAGACGCCGACCCGTTGTAGCGGGCGCCGGGCCGGCGGGTACGGCGTGGCGGTCGGGGTCGGGGCGGTGTCCAGCGAGCTCACCGAAACCGGCGACGAGCCGGAAACGCGAGGCACGGCCCCCGCCAGCGACGGCAACGGCTGGATCGGACCCGACGAGGCGAACCCGATCGGCGCCGGCAGCGGCAGCCCGGCCCGCACGGCGGCGACCGCGTGGGCGAACTCGCCCCCGTTGCGGTAGCGGCAGCGCGGGTCCTTGACCAGCGTCGCCTCGATGAGCGCACGCAACCCGGGCGGCACGTCCGGCGGCAGCGGCGGCGGGACGTCCCTGATGTGCATCATCGCGACGGTCACCGCGTTGTCGGACAGGAACGGCCGCTGGCCGGCGAGGCACTCGTAGCCGACGACGCCGAGCGAGTAGACGTCGGAGGCCGGCCCCGCCTCCTGTCCCGCCGCCTGCTCGGGGGCGATGTAGTGGGCGGTGCCCATGACCATGCCGGAGCGCGTGACCGGGGCGGCGTCGACCGCCTTGGCGATGCCGAAGTCGGTGATCTTCACCTTGCCGGTCGGGGCGATCAGGATGTTGCCCGGCTTGACGTCGCGGTGCACCAGGCCGCGCTCGTGTGCCGCCTGCAGCGCGTGCCCGGCCTGCTCCAGCACGTCGAGGGTCTGGTCCGGCGGCAACCGCCGGGACCGGTGCAGCAGCTCGGCCAGTGGCTCCCCATCGACGAGCTCCATCACCAGGAACGCGGTGTGGGCCGGCCCGTCGGATCCGGCCGCGGTCTCGCCGTAGTCGTGCACGGCGGCCACCCCGGGGTGGTTGAGCGAGGCCGTCGTCCGCGCCTCGGTGCGGAAGCGGTGCAGGAACTCGCTGTTGCCGGAGAGCTCGGCCTTGAGCACCTTGACGGCGACGCGGCGGTTCAGCCGCTCGTCGGCGGCCTCCCACACCTCGCCCATGCCGCCGACGGCGATCCGGCGGCGCAGCCGGTACCGCTCGGCGAGCAGCAGGCCGGCGGTCAGCACTCGGGAACCATCGCTTACTGCCTACCGAGGGCCGCCGCGATCACTGCCCGGCCGATCGGCGCGGCGAGCGAGCCACCGGTCGCCTCGAGACCGCGGTCGCCACCCTCCTCGACGATCACGGCGACCGCGACCTGGGGGTCCTCGGCCGGCGCGAACGCGACATACCAGCCGTGCGGCGGGTTCGCCTTCGGGTCCTGCCCGTGCTCGGCGGTGCCGGTCTTGGATGCGATGGTCAGGCCGCCGATCTTGCCCGCGCCCTTGGTCCGGGCCTCCGAGGCGATCATCATGTCGCGCAGCTTGTTCGCGACGTCCTGGCTGATGGCGCGCTCGATCCGGTCCGGGTCGATGCTGTCGAGCTTGGAGAAATCGGGTTCCTGCAGCTCCTTGACCAGATGCGGGGCCATCCGGTCGCCGCCGTTGGCGATGGTGGCGGCGATCACCGCGTTCTGCAGCGGGGTGAGCCGCACGTCGCGCTGGCCGATGCCGCTCTGCATGAGGGCGGGGTCGCCGTCGATGTCTCCGATCGACGACGCCGAGACCGGAACCGGCACCGTCAGGTCCTGCTGCCCGATGCCGAACCGCTCGGCCTGCTCGCGCAGCCGGTTCTCGCCCACCTGCCTTGCCAGCTCCGCGAACGCGGTGTTGCACGAGCGGGCCAGCGCCTCCTTCAACGGCACGGTCTGCCCGCCGCCGCACGAGTTTCCGTTGAAGTTCTCCAGGTCGACATTCGTGCCGGGCAGCTGGATCGTGGAGGCGGCCGTCAGCTGGAAGTCCTCGTCGAAGTCCCGGCTGGACAGCGCCGCCGCGGTGACCACGAGCTTGAACGTCGAGCCGGGCGGGTAGGTCTCGCGGACCGTGCGGTTGGTGAGCGGCCGCTCGCCGGCGTTGACCGCGTTCCAGGCCTCGCGCTGGGCGGGCGAGGCGTGCGAGGCAAGCTGGTTCGGGTCGTAGGAGGGCGTGGAGACCATTGCCAGGATCTCGCCGGTGCGCGGCCGGATCGCGACGACGGCGCCGCGGAAGCCGCGATCGGTCATCGCCCGAAACGCCGTCTCCTGGGCCCGCGGGTCGATCGTGGTGACCACGTTGCCCCCGCGCGGGTCGCGGCCGGTCACCAGGTCGGAGAGCCCGTTGAAGAACAGCCGGTCGTCCGAGCCGTTGAGCACGCCGTCCTCGGCCTTCTCAAGGCCACCCGCGCCGTAGAGCACCGAGTAGTAGCCGGTGATCGGCGCGTAGACCGGGCCGTTGGGGTACTGGCGCAGGAACCTCAGCTGCGAGTCCGACACCTCGACCGACTGCGCGATGGGTGCCCCGCCGGCGACGATCTGCCCGCGCTGGCGGCCGTACTCCTCCAGCAGGACCCGGGAGTTGCGCTGGTCGGAGCGGTAGTCGTCGGCCTTGATCACCTGGATGTAGGTGGCGTTGGCGAGCAGCAGGACGATCATTGCCATGACCGCGAGCGCGACCCGTCGAAGTGGCGTGTTCACCCGGCCCCCTCTGGGTTGACGTCCAGGTGCCGTTCGGGAGGGCGCTCGACCATGACCGTGTGCGCCTCGGCGATCGGCGCGTGCCGGACCGGCGGGGCCTGCGGCATCGCCGGCCGCCGGGCGGCGTCGGAGATCCGCAGCAGCAGCGCTATGAGCGCGTAGTTGGCGACCAGCGACGAGCCGCCGTAGGACAGGAACGGGGCCGTCAGCCCGGTCAGCGGGATCAGCTTCGTGACCCCGCCGACGACCACGAAGACCTGCAGGGCCAGCGCGAACGCCAGGCCGGCGGCCAGCAGCTTGCCGAACGTGTCCCGCACCGCCAGCGCGGCCCGCAGCCCCCTGGTGACCAGCACCAGGTACACCATCAGGATCGCGGCCAGCCCGACCAGGCCGAGCTCCTCGGCCGCGGCCGCGACGATGAAGTCGGTCGACGCGTACGGCACGAGCTCAGGACGTCCGGCGCCGAGGCCGGTTCCACCCACCCCGCCGGTACCCATGCCGAACAGCGCCTGCCCGATCTGGAACCCGCCGCCGGTGAAGTCGGCGAACGGGTCCAACCAGGTCTGGACCCTGGACTGGACGTGGCCGAACAGCTGGTAGGCGATCAGGCAGCCGCCGATGAAGAACGTGAGCCCGACCACCAGCCAGGAGGCGCGCTCGGTCGCCACGTACAGCATCACCAGCACGATGCCGAAGAACAGCAGCGAGCTGCCGAGATCCTTCTCCAGCACCAGGACGCCGACCGAGAGCCCCCAGGCGATCAGCATCGGGGCCAGGTCCCGGGGCCGCGGCAGCTCCATGCCGAGCACGCGCTTGCCGGCGGTCATGAACAGGTCCCGCTTGGCCACCAGGAACGCCGCAAAGAAGATCAGCAGCAGGATCTTGGCGAACTCGCCCGGCTGGATCGAGAACAGGCCGCCGACCCTGAGCCAGATCTTGGCGCCGTTGACCTCGGACAGCGAGCTGGGCAGCAGGCCGGGCAGGGCGAGCGCGCCGAGCCCGACGAACCCGCAGGTGTAGCCGTACCTGGAGAGCAGCCGGTGGTCGCGCACCAGGATCAGCACGGCCACGAACAGCACGAGCGCGATCGTGGTCCAGGCGATCTGCCGCGGCGCGTCCGGCGGCGGCAACGCCTGGCCCAGCTGCTGCGCGCGCTGCACCTGGGCCAGGTCGATGCGGTGGATCATCACCAGGCCGAGGCCGTTGAGCACGGCGACCATCGGCAGGATCAGCGGGTCGGCGTACGGCGCCAGGTAGCGGACCACGACGTGGGCGACCGCGAACAGCCCGAGGTAGGCGGCGCCCAGGTAGAGCAGCTGCCGTGACAGCGTCTGCTCGCCGTTGGCCTCGACCAGGATCAGCGCGACGGTGACGATCAGCGCCGCGAACGCCAGCAGGGCGAGCTCGACCCCGCGCCGGGTCGGCGCCTTCGGGGCCGGGGCCGGCGCCGCGGGCGCTGCCGGTGCCACTGGAGAGACCGCCACCTAGCCCACCAGTCGGCAGTCTCTGCCCGGGACGGGAGGCGTCGTGCTGGCCGAGGTGGTCGGGGGCTGGGCCGTCGTAGGTGGCGCGCTCGTAAGTGGCGCCGTCGGTGAGGTTGTCGGCGGCTGGACCGGCGAGGTCACCGTGGCGCCCGGCTGCACCACCTGGCCACCCTGACCGGTCGTCGTGGGCGGCGGGGTGGTGGTGCTGGTGCCGGCCTGACCGTTGTCCCGCGGGCACGGCGGCAGCATCTGCTCGAACCGCAGCCGCCGGATGTCCGCCCTGGCCTCGTCGAGGCTGGTGCCCTCCTCGAACCCCTCGCGCACCCGCAGCTGCGCGCTCTGCTGCAGGTCGGTCACCGAGATCTGCTCGCAGTCGGCGGCGGCCTCGGCCGGGCACGAGGTCTCGTAGACCCGGTGCAGCGGCACCCCGAGGAGCGACCCACGCAGGCCCTGGTAGATCACGACCTGGTTGTTCTCGGCACCGACGTAGTAGTAGCGGAACAGCAGCACCCGGCCGGCGAGCGCGCCGGCCAGCAGCATCGCCAGCACCACGATCGTCACCAGCAGCAGCCGGGTGCGGCGCCGGCGCTTGGCCCTCGGGTCGGGCGCGGCGCCCGCCGGCGCCGGCTTGGGCTGCGGCCGTGGCAGCGTGGTCGCCGACGCCCTGGCGGCGGCCGAGTCCGGTGGCGCGTGCTCGGCGCCGTCCCCGGCGGCGCCGCCGACGATCGGGGCGTCCTCGCCGAAGGGCACGTCGGCCACGTCGGCGACGATGACCGTGACGTTGTCCGGGGCACCCGCGTCGAGAGCGAGCTCGATCAAGCGGTCGACCGCCAGCTCCCTGGTGGTGCCGGTGAGCGCGCGCTCCACGTCGGCCTCGGCGACGTGGTCCGTGAGGCCGTCGCTGCACAGGAGGTAGCGGTCACCGACGATCGGCGCGCACGTCGAGAACGAGGGCGCGACGTCCCCGCCGTCCACCGCCTTCAGGATCACGTTGCGGTTGGGGTGCGTGCGCGCCTC
>DASSUA010000112.1:0-2670 GCA_035707525.1 Pseudonocardiaceae bacterium | reverse complement strand
GGCGCTGCTGGGACCGCAGCTGCAGACCGGCGGCTACGGCAGCTACGAGCAGTTTTGGGGCCGGTTCGAACAGGTGCAGTCGCACCCGCTCAGCGTCGATGCCCAGCGGATGGCGGTGCGGGTCATCGTGGTGTACAGCCTGGACGACCGGCGGCCCACCGCGGAGCTGCACGAGCTGATCCTGATCCAGAACGACCGGGGAGACCTGCTGATCAACGCGGACCACCGGCTCGGCGCGACCAGAGTGCCCAGCGACAGCGGCGGCCGGGGCCGCGGCGGCTGACAGCCACCGGCTGACGGCCTCAGCCCGCCGGCATCGGCTCGGCCAGGCCCGGCTCGGCCAGGCCCGGCTCGGCCTGGCCCGGCTCGGCCAGGCCCGGCTCGGCCTGGCCCGACGCGGCCTGCCGCAGCGTGGCCAGCACGGTGCCGATCGTCGGGTGGTCGGTGCAGCCGGCGCGCACCACGGCGTGGATCGAGCGGACCGGCCGGTGCCGCCTGATCGCGAGCACGACGACGCCCGGGTGCACGGCGCCCAGGGCCAGTCCGGGCACGAGCGCCACCCCCACGCCGGCGGCGACCAGGCCCTGGGTGGTCGGGTAGTCGTCGGCCTGCACGGCCGGCCGCGGCGTGAAGCCGGCCAGCTCGCACGCCTCGAGGATCGCCCGCAGGCACGGGCCGGGCACCGAGTCGGTGTCCACCCACGGCTCGTCGGCAATCTCGGCGAGGTCCACCGCGCCCCGGCCGGCCAGCGGGTGCGCCCTCGGCACGACCACGAAGTACGGATCGTCGAGCAGGTGCAGCCAGCGCGTGCCGTCGGGACGCTCCGAGCCGGCGACGACGACCGCCACGTCGGTCGCGCGCCGCCGCAGCGCGTCGAGCGCCCGGTCCGGCTCGGCGACCTTGAGCTGCAGTTCGACACCGGGATGGCGGCGGCGGAACTCGGCGACGGCCGCCGGCACCAGCGACGCGCCCGCGGTCGGAAAGAACGTCACGCCGATCCGCCCGGTCCGCCCGGCCACCAGGTCGGCCAGCGCCGCCTCGGCCTCGGCCAGCTTGGCCAGCACCGGGCCGGTGTACTCGGCCAGCAGCCGGCCGGCCGGCGTCGCCCGCACGCCCCGGCCGGCCCGCTCGAGCAGCGGCGCCCCGGCCTCACGCTCCAGGGCGGCCAGGTGCTGGCTGACGGCCGAGGGCGTGTAGCCCAGTTCGTCGGCTGCCGCGACCATCGAGCCGGTCTCGACGACCGCCTTGAGCACACGCAGCCTACGCACGTCCAGCACGGTCGCCCACCTTACAGCAATACTTCATGGTCAATGAAGAAGTATTCGCTTGTACTGTCGGATTTACCTTGTCAGAGTGGGAAACGTGCAGGTCGCCAGCCTTCTCCGTCTCCTCCTGCTCGCCCTGCTGTGGGGCTCGAGCTTCCTCTGGATCAAGATCGCGCTCGACGGCCTGTCACCCGTGCAGCTCACGCTCGCCAGGCTCGCGTTCGGCGCGGCGTTCCTGCTGGCGCTGTGCGCGGTGACCCGGTTGCGGCTGCCGCGGCCCGGTCGGCTCTGGCTGCACCTGGCGGTGATCGCCGCGATCGGCCAGGCCATCCCGTTCACGCTGTTCGGCATCGGCGAGCAGAGCGTTTCGTCCGGGCTGGCCGGGGTGCTCAACGCGACCACGCCGCTGTGGACGGTCATCGTGGCGGTGCTCGCCAGGCAGGAGCGCCGGCTCGGCCCGGCCAGGATCGCCGGGCTGCTGCTCGGCTTCGGCGGCACCCTGCTCATCCTCGCGCCGTGGCACAGCGCCACCGCCGGCACGATCGCCGGCTCGCTGGCCTGCATCGCGGCGGCCATGTGCTACGCGGTGTCGCTGGTGTACAGCTCGCGGTTCGTGATGGGCCGAGGGGTCGCTCCGCTCGCCCTGGCCACCTTGCAGATCACCCTCGGAGCCGGCCTGCTGGCGCTGGCCACGCCGGTGCTCGGCAGGCAGCCGGTGCGGCTGGAGACGGCCGTCGTGGTGAGCGCCGTGGTCCTCGGCGTGGCCGGGACCGGCTACGCGTTCGTGCTGCTCAACCGCCTGATCGGGGACCTCGGGCCGACGAGCGCCTCGACCGTGACCTACCTGCTGCCGGTGATCGCGGTGCTGCTCGGCGCCGCCGTGCTCGGCGAGGAGCTCAACGCCAGGGTGCTCGCCGGCATGGTGGTGGTGCTGCTCGGCGTCGCGCTCACCCAGCGCCGCCGGCCGGCCGAGCCGGCGCCGCCCGCACCAGAGCCACTGGTGGCCGCCGGTCCCGCCGGGGACCGGTCCGGCTAGCCCCACGCGGCCCGATCAGATCGGGACCGGCCGGGCGCCGGCGGCGTCCGCCGTGGCGGCGACCAGGGCGGCAGCCCGATCGACGGCGATGGTGAGCTCGGCGGGTGTGGTGCCGAGGTGCGCGAGGACTCCGTTGGCGCGTTCGGCGAAGCCCAGGTCGGTATCGGAGTCCGGGGCCCACCGTGGTCAGGCGCCGCGCCAGCTCCCCCAGCGTCCGGTCGTCGAGCGTCCCAGCCTCTAGATCGTTGACCGGTATTTCGGTGCAGGTGGCGACACGTGTGGTAGGTGCGTGATCTTGTGGTGAAGGTGTCCATGGTCGGCGTTGGGGTTCGGTTGGAGCCGTTGATCGCTGTTTCGGTGCGGTGAGCC
>DASSUA010000111.1:0-14206 GCA_035707525.1 Pseudonocardiaceae bacterium | reverse complement strand
CGGCCACGTCCAGCGCGGCCTGCGCCACGCCGACCGCGCACGCGGCGATGCCGAGCCGCCCGGCGTCCAGGGCCGCCATGGCCAGCCGGAACCCGTCGCCCTCGGCGCCGAGCCGGCGGTCGGCGCCGACGAGAACCCGGTCGAAGCTCAGCTGGGTGGTGGCCGACGCCTTCATGCCCATCTTGCGCTCGGGAGGGGCGGCCGAGATGCCCGGCGTGGTGGCGTCGACGAGGAAGCCGGTCACCCCGCGCGTCGGGTGCTCGCCGGTTCGGGCGAGCAGGAAGTAGAAGTCGGCGAGGCCGCCGTGGGTGATCCACGCCTTGGTGCCGGTGATCCGGTAGCCGCCGTCGGCCGGCTCGGCGCGGGTACGCAGCGCGGCGGCGTCGGAGCCGCAGTGCGGTTCGGACAGGCAGTACGCGCCGAGCAACTCCCCGCCAACGATGTCCGGCAGCCAGCGTTTCTGCTGCTCGGCGGTGCCGACGTTGGACAGTGCGTGGGCCGCGAGGGTGTGCACCGAGACGCCGAGGCCGATGGTGAGCCAGCCGCGCGCCAGCTCCTCCAGGACCTGGAGGTAGACCTCGTACGGCTGGCCGCCGCCGCCGTGGCTGTCCGGGTACGGCAGCCCGAGTAACCCCGCTCGGCCGATCGTGCGGAACACGTGCCTGGGGAACTCGCCGGTCGCCTCGGCCTGGTCGGCCGCCGGGCGCAGCTCACGATCGGCGAGTTCGTGGGTCAGGGCGAGCAGATCCTCGGCGTCCTCGGTTGGCAGTTGGCGTTCGATCACTGGCGCGCTCATGGACGGGTGACCTCCGGCAGGGCGGGGGCGGTTCGTCCATTGTGCGCGGAAATTAGTAGGACGTCCAACTCTCCTGTCGTGAGCGCGCAACGTGCGTACGCAAACGTGCAACATGCGTACCGAAACGGACGACACGCGGGGAAGTGGTGGAGGGTTTAGGTGGGGGGGAGGGGGGTGCCGGTTAGGGTGCGGAGGGCGCGGCGGGCGAGCTTGCCGGTGGGGGTGACGGGGAGCTCGTCGACGACGTCGACCGAGGTCGGGATCTTGTAGCGGGCCAGCCACTGGGCGCAGTGTGCCTCGAGATCGGCCGTGGTCAGCTTGGCGCCCGGGGCCAGGACCAGCACAGCGCGGACGGTCTCCCCGGCCAGCTCGTGCGGCACCCCGACGGCGGCGGCCTGGGCGATCGCGGGGTGCTCGAGCAGGGCGCGCTCCACCTCGTGCGGGTAGACGTTGAACCCGTTGACGATGATCAGGTCGCTGGCGCGGTCGACCAGGTGCAGGTCGCCGTCGGCGTCCAGGTAGCCGACATCGCCGGTGCGGAACCAGCCCTCGGCGTCCGGGCCGTGGGCGCCGTCGGGCCAGTAGCCGGTCAGCAGGTTGGGGCCGCGGGCGGCGACCAGGCCGGTGCCAGCGTCATCCTCGTCGTCATCGTCGTGCTCGCCGGCGCCGAGCGGGGTGCCGTCGGGGTGCACCAGCCGCAGCTCGACGCCGGGCAGCGGGCGGCCGACCGAGCCGGGCTTCGGGGAGCCGCCGACCAGCGTGGAGGTGAGCACCGGCCCGGTCTCGGTGAGCCCGTACCCCTCGTAGATGCCGTGGCCGGTGACCTTGCGGAACCTGTTGGCCAGCGACGCCTCCAGCGGCGCGGCGCCTGAGGTCAGCAGCCGCACGGTGCCGAACGCGGCGCGCAGCGGGCCGTCCTCGAGCTGCAGCCACGCCCGGTACATCGAGGGCACGCCGACGACCGTGGTCACGCGGTGCGCGGAGATCACGGCGAGCGACTCGGCGGCGTCGAACCGCCCGGCCAGCACGGCCGTGGCGCCTGCGTTGGCGACCTGGAGCAGGCCGGGCCCGAGGCCGTAGACATGGAACAGCGGCAGCGCCAGCAGCACCCGGTCGGCGGGCGTGACCGGCGCCGGGCGCAGCGCCGCGCACTGCGCGACATTGGCCAGCAGCGCCCGGTGGGAGAGCATCACGCCGCGCGCGGTGCCGGAGGAGCCCGAGGTGAACGCGAGCACCGCCAGGTCCTCGCCGCCGGTCACCGGCGACACCGGTGACACCGGTGACACCGGGAAGTTGACCGGACCGAGGGGCTCGACCAGCGACATCCCCTCGCGCAGGTGCGCCTGCGCCTCCTCGTCGTCGCTACTGGCGACCAGCAGGCGGGTGCCGCTCGCCTCCAGCATCACGTCGAGCTCGCGCGGGGCCGCCCCGCGGGCGGTCGGCACCACCACCCCGCCGGCGCGCAGCACGCCGAACACCGCCAGGCAGTACTCGATGGTCCCGGACAACCGGACCACGACGCGGTCACCGGCGGACACGCCTGCTTTGTGGAAGCGCTCGGCGGCGGCGTCCACGGCGGCGTCGACCTCGCCCCACGTCATCCGGCGACCGGAGGCGACCTCGATCAGCGCCGGGTGGGCGGCGTCGGCCTCCGCGGAGGCGCGCACGAGGTCCGCAACGTTGCCGGTCGCCTCGACGGGGGCGGGCGCCTGCACGATTCCTCCCAGTTGGTGGTCGGCCGTCTCACCAGGGACTCGGTCGCCGGGGTGGCCAGCGTCCGAAGGGCTGCCAGTGTGGCATGCACGGCTGGACTAGCCCAGTATCAGGCCAGCCCGCCACCACGCCGCCTTCCGGCCGTCCGCCCGATGGTGCGAGCAGGAGCGCCGCTCGGCGGTCCACAGCCGCCAGCCGTATGCTCCCTGCCATCCGTCCGGGGGCTCGCACAACGCTCCCGGGCCGTCACCAAGGGGGGTGCGGATGCCGCTGCTCGACAACCAGACCCAGCCGTACGGGCGCGCCGGCCCGCCGGCCCGGATACCGGCCGCCGCGGCCCGGGCGGTCATCTGGTGACGGACCGCGGCGTCGCGTACGAGGGCGGCGACCAACACGCCGCCATACCGGGTGGCGGCAGCGTGGCGCCCGAGCCGGCGGGGCCGGTCTGGCAGCTGGTGCGGGCCGCCCAGCACGGCGACAGCCGGGCGTTCGGCGAGCTGTACGACCGCTACGTCGACACGGTGTACCGGTATGTGCTGTTCCGGGTCGGGGACCGGACGCTGGCCGAGGACCTCACGAGCGAGACGTTCATGCGGGCGCTTCGCCGCATCTCGACGGTGAGCTACCAGGGGCGAGACGTCGGCGCGTGGTTCGTGACGATCGCCCGCAACCTGGTGCTCGACCACGCCAAGTCGAGCCGGTACCGGCTGGAGGTGACGGCCGCCGACGTCCGCGAGCCGCAACGCCACGTCGACGGCGCCGGCCCCGAGCAGGAGGCGATCGCGGCCGCCACCAGGGCCGAGATCATGGCGTGCGTCGCCAAGCTCGCTCCTGACCAGCAGGAATGCATAATGCTGCGGTTCGTGCAGGGCCTGTCGGTGGCCGAGACGGCCGCCCAGATGGGCCGTAACGAGGGAGCGATCAAAGCGTTGCAGCACCGCGCCGTCCGGCGGTTGGCACAACTGTTGCCCGAGGGCTTGCGGTGATAGCCGTAACCTTGCGCGCCGCTGCTCGTTGCTGTGAGCAGGGGCGCCGCGGTGGTGAGGACGGGTCGAATGCCGGAATCGGCTAGCGAGCGGTTCGCGCGCGCCGTCGAGGGCTTGCCGGTCGAGCCGGACCTCGACGACTCGCTGCGCCGCGAGCTGGCGGTGGTGAAAGCGCTGCGAGAGCTGGGCGATTCGACGCGGCTCGACGGCGTCGCCAGGCAGCGCATCCGCCGCCAGCTGTTAGCCGGACTGGAGGAGACCCAGACGCCGGGGGCGAAACCGTCACCCGGCCCGAGGGCGATACCCGAGTCACGGGCGGCTGCCCGTCAAGAGGCGGCTGCCCGTCAAGAGGCGAGCGCCGGCCCGAGGTCGAGGGTGGCCGGTGTGCGCGGGCGGCTGCTGGTCGCCGCGGCCGCGGCGCTGTGCCTGCTGGTGTCGCTGTCGGCGATGAGCCTGCTGCTGGCCAGGAACGCGCTACCGGGCCAGGCGCTCTACGGCGTCAAGCGCAGTGCCGAGTCCGCCGAGCTCGGGCTCACCTTCGGCGCCGAGTCGCGCGGGTTCAAGCACCTGCAGTTCGCCACCGCACGGCTCGACGAGCTGGAGGCGCTCGCCGGCCAGGGCGCCGACGCCGGCCGTTACCAGACCGCGCTCGAGGACTTCGACGCCGACGCCGCCGCCGGCTCGCGCCTGCTCGTCCAGGCCGCCACGGGCGGCGCGGCGTCCCATCGGGCGGCGTCCCATCAAGACGCGAGCCTGCTCCCGGCGCTGGGCGGCTGGGCACAGCAGCAGTCCGAGCGCCTCGAAGCGGACCTGGCGACGCTGCCCGAGCCGGCCGCCGCGCGCACCGCCGAGACGCGGGCGTTGCTCGACCGGATCGCCGAGCGGGCCGGCGCGCTGCAGGGGCGGCTGGCCTGCCGGACGGTCACCTCCGGGGTGCCCGACGAGGTCGGCGCGCTGCCGGCGGGCGGGCCGTGCGAGCCGGTCGAGGCCGGAGCGCCGAGCGGTCCGCCGGCCGGCACCGGGCAGCCAACGACCGGAAAGCCGGCGCCGCCGGTGGACTGACCCTCGGTCAGAGCGTGCGCCGGTAGAACGCTGACCAGCGGGTTCGAGGCTCGAATGGACCAGTCGGCGCCGCCCACTAGGCTGGGGCCGGGTCCGTCACCATGGACATTTCGACTGCCGGAGGCGGGCGTTGCGACGATTGCCGTGGCGTGAAACGGGTGCCGAGCGGCGGGCCCGTGCGGAGCTGGCCGGCGAGGCGTCGGCCGAGGCCGCCCTCGCATCGGCCGCCGTGCCCGAGGTCGAGGCCGCCCTGGCGGTGCCGCCGGATCTGACCGCCGCGGCGTTCTTCGACGTCGACAACACGATGATGATGGGCGCGTCGATCTTCCACTTCGCCCGTGGCCTGGCCGCCCGAAAGTTCTTCACCACATCCGACCTGGCCGGCTTCGCCTGGCAACAGATCAAGTTCCGGGTCGGCGGGCGCGAGGACCCGCAGGAGATGAAGGCCAGCCGCGAGCAGGCGCTCTCGTTCGTCGCCGGCCGGCGGGTCGAGGAGCTGATCGCGCTCGGCGAGGAGATCTTCGACGAGCTGATGGCCGACCGGATCTGGGCCGGCACCAGGGCGCTCGCCCAGATGCACCTCGACGCCGGGCAGCGGGTCTGGCTGGTCACGGCCACCCCGGTGGAGCTGGCCAGCATCATCGCCCACCGGCTCGGCCTCACCGGCGCGCTCGGCACGGTCGCCGAGACCGTGGACGGCCAGTACACCGGGCGGCTCGTCGGCGACATCCTGCACGGCATGGCCAAGGCACACGCGGTGCGTGCGCTGGCCGCGCGCGAGGGGCTCGACCTGCGCCGCTGCACCGCGTACTCGGACTCGTCCAACGACGTGCCGATGCTGTCGGTCGTCGGCTCCGCCGTCGCGGTCAACCCGGACTCGGAGCTTCGCGAGACCGCGCGCAGCCGGGGCTGGGAGATCCGCGACTTCCGCACCGGCCGGAAGGCGGCCCGGATCGGGGTGCCGTCGGTGCTCGGCGCGGGCGCCGTTGCCGGCGCGGTCGCGGCCGGGCTGGCCTACCGCCGCCGTGACCGCTCTTGACCGAGCTACCCGAGGAACGGGTTGCGGCGCTGCGAGAGCAGGCGGTAAAGGGTGTGCTGGATGGTCTCCCGCACCTGGTCGGCGAGGTTGAACACCAGCATCGGGTCGTCCGCGGCGCCCCCACCGTGGTGCGCGGTCTCGATCGGCTCCCCGAATTCGATGTACCACTTGGACGGCAGCGGGATCATCCCGAGCGGCCCCAGCAGCGGGAACAGCGGCGTGACCGGGAAGTACGGGGCGCCGATGAGGCGGGCCAGCGGCTTGATGTTGCCGATCAGCGGGTAGATCTCCTCGGCGCCGACAATCGAGCACGGGATGATCGGGGTGCCGGTGCGCAGCGCGGCCGACACGAACCCGCCGCGGCCGAACCGTTGCAGCTTGTACCGGTCGCGGTAGTGCTTGCCGATCCCCTTGAACCCCTCTGGCCAGACGCCGACCAGCTCGCCCGAGCCGAGCAGCCGCTCGGCGTCCGGCTGGCACGCCAGGGTGTTGCCGGTCTTGCGCGCTATCGAGCCGACGAACGGCAGGGTGAACACCAGGTCGGCGGCCAGCATCCGCAGGTGTCGCCGGCTCGGGTGCTCGTCGTGGATGGCGACGCCGGTCATGAGGGCGTCGAGCGGCAGGGTGCCGGAGTGGTTGGCGACGATCAAAGCGGCCCCGGTGTCCGGCACGTGGTGCATGCCGATCGTCTCGACCCGGAACCACTTCGAGTACAGCGGCCGGATCAGCGGCAGCAGCACCTGGTCGGTGAGCTCGGCGTCGAAGCCGAAGTCGTCGACCCGGTAGTCGCCGGTGAGCCGCCTACGCAGGAACGCGAGCACCTCGGCGAGCCGGTCCTGGTGCTCGTCGCCGGCCGCCGTCACGAGCGTCGGCCGGGCGGACGGGCTGGGGACGCCACGCTGCTCGGCGCGCAACGGAATGACGCGTGCCTCTGGCATGTCTGGCAACCTCCTAGGCCCGCAAGCGGGCGAGCAGGGCGCGCTCGGCCGCCGCGACGCGCTGCGGGTCCAATATGGGCCGTAGCCCCCGGCCCCTGACGAAGTCGTCAAAGGCCTGGACGGTCGTCCAGCGGGGGGTGAAGCCGAACACGGTCTTCAGGCTGGTGGTGTCGACCACCCGGCCGAAGTTGAGGAAACGCAGCTGTTCGGGGGAGAAGTCGACCAGCGCCGCGCCGCGGAAGAACCGGCTCACCGGCTCGATCGCCATCGACGGCACCGGCAGCGGCACCCGGCCGGCGCGCCGGATCGCCTGGGAGAGCAGCAGCACGTCGTCGCCGCCGACGTTGAACACGCCCGACAGGTCCTCGGTCGCCGCCCGCTGCAGCACCGCGAGCCCGTCCTCCTCGTGCAGCAGCTGCACCCGCGCGTCGTAGCCGAGCACGGTTGGCACGACCGGCAGGCTGAAGTAGCGCGTCATCACGGTGTCGATGCGCGGGCCGATGAAGTTGGTGAACCGAAGCAGCGTCACCGTCACGTCCGGCCGGCGGCGACCGAAGCCGCGCACGTAGCCCTCGATCTCGACCGAGTCCTTGGCGTAGCCCGAGCGCGGCAGCGACTTCGGCGCCATGTTCTCGGTGAACAGGGCGGGATCGCGCGCGCTCGCCCCGTACACCACGGTCGAGGACTTGACGACGAGCTTGCGGACGCTGGCGGCCTGCTGGCAGGCCGCCAGCAGCTGCATCGTGCCGATGACGTTCATCTCCATCATCGCCGCGCGGCCGCCCGAGCCGGCCGGGTTCGCCGACAGCGACGCGTGCACGACGGTGTCCACACCCGCCCTGTCGATGACCTTCGCGATCAGCGGGTTACGGATGTCGGCACGGATGAACTCGGCGCGACCCATGCGCCGCAGCAGGTCCCGCGGCGGCGGCACGGTGTCGACGCCGAGCACTCGTTCGATGTTCGGGTCGGCGGCGAGCCGGGCGGCGAGGTTACCGCCGAGGAAGCGGCTCACTCCGGTGACGAGAACGGTCGTTGGCGGCATGCGTATCCCTGGGCACACGGCTAGGACACGCAATGCTAAGTGCTCGTCCCACTGGGACACCAACGGCCGGAGCGGGACGTAGCCCGTTGTTCACACTCTGGTGCCGGTCCGCCGCCCGGCCGAGCTCACTTCTTCAGCTTGCGGCGTTGCACCCTGGTCTTGCGAAGCAGCTTGCGGTGCTTCTTCTTGGACATGCGCTTACGGCGCTTCTTGATGACAGAACCCATACCGGTACCTCGTCAGTGTGTGCGTGTCAGGGCGGTGCGTGTCAGGGCGGTGCGTGTCAGAGGGGTGGCTGTGCGGCCTGATCGGCTCACGGCCACCGAAGCCGGCCGCGCGCAGGCACCAGGCTACCCATGCGGTGATCGGGGCCGGTCACCCGGCCGAAAAGAACGCTCCCTCGAGGTAGTCGTGGACCGCCTTCTCCGGCACGCGGAACGACCGGCCCACGCGGACCGCGGGCAGCTCGCCCGAGTGCACCAGCCGGTACACGGTCATCTTGGAGACGCGCATGATCGCGGCCACCTCCGCGACGGTCAGGAACTGCACCTGACCGAGCGTCTGGGCAGGCCCTGGCTGCTCGGGTCGCTCGGCATCCCTTTTCGCCGGCATGTCTCACCGCGTCCTTGCTGCACGTGTCGCGCCGCCGGGCTTCCCCACCCGGCGGTATCGACACGCACGTGCTCGTTCGAGGGTAGCGGGGCGGCTGGGGCCAAAGCGACAAGAGCAACTCGATGGGCGCACCGGGGCATGGGTCTGGGATCTTGGATGACACGAGTTCGGGTGACGAGGGAGTAGACCGTTCGCGGGGGCGGGCTGAGCGCCAAGGACCGGTTCGTCATCGCTGGCGGTGTGGGGTGAAACCTGGTCATGATCGTCGTTTCGGTGCCGCCAACCGCGCTCAGCGCGGCTCACGGCACCAAGACGACGATCATGAGCCCCGGCACCCGGCCCGATCGGCACTCAAGCTCTCCCCAATAGCCGCATGATCACCGAAAGTGTGAAGCCACCCTGCGCCTCCGTGCCCACACTGCATGGTGAGCTCACAACTTTCGGCGATGGGTGTGGCTCTTCTGCCGGGAGCGCCTTACCTGCGGCTCGCTGTGACCTCACCATGGCTACGGGCATCGCCCCTGCGGTGGTCATGGCGCTGCAGCCCAGTGCGGTTGCGGTGGGGCGGGACGGGGCACGGCCGGTCGCGTGATCGGCCGTCAAACGGTTCAAGATCGCTGAAAGTGTGAGCCCACCATGCGGCATGGGCGCGAAAGTGCATGGTGACTTCACACTTTCGGTGATCTTGAACGGGGGTTGGGCCGGGAGCGGCCGCCGGCCGGCGGCGCCGCGCCGAATCCACGCCGAATCCCGCACCAGCCGCGACCGCCTACTCACCACCGGTCACCGAAGCCCGGCGGGACGGGCCCGACCGGACGAGTCGACGGTTCGACCTCACCCGCCGCACACCCGCACCCAACCGATCGGAGGCCGCCCGCCACCGGCCGACAGGTACCAGCCCCTCCAAGGGAGCCGCACCCTTCGGCGATCATGAACGGCCTCGCCGGCCGAGCTCGTCACGGGCTGTGCCTGCCTGCTCCCAACCTCGCTCTCGCCGGTGACGTTCGATCACCACGCCGGGCGTACCGGCACGGGTTCACGGTGACGATCAGAGGAAAGACGATCAGAGGAAAGACGATCAGGTGGAAGACACGTGCTACGTGTGCTCCCGGCCGAGCTCCTGGGAGCGGTCCCGGGCGGCCTCGATCGCCGCGAGCAGGGCCGCCCGGACGCCGTGCCGCTCCAGCTCGCGGATCGCCGAGATCGTCGTCCCGGCCGGCGAGGTGACGGCCTCGCGCAGGGTGACCGGGTGCTCGCCGGTCTCGCGCAGCATCCGGGCCGCCCCGACGGCCGACTGGATGATCAGCTCGGTGGCCACCGCGCGCGGCAGCCCGAGCAGGATCCCCGCGTCGATCATGGCCTCGACCAGGAAGTAGAAGTACGCCGGGCCGGAGCCGGACAGCGCGGTCACCGCGTCCTGCTGGGCCTCCGGCACCATCGCCACCCGACCCACGCTCGACAGCAGCTCCTCGACCATCTTCAGGTGCGCCGGTGACGCCGCCCGCCCCGCCGAGACCGCGCTCATCGCCTCACCGACCAGCAGCGGGGTGTTCGGCATCACCCGCACGACCGGCGTGCCCGCCGGCAGCCGGCGCTCGTACAGCGCGGTCGGCAGGCCGGCGCACAGCGAGACCACCAGGGTGTCCGGCTTGAGCACCGGGGCCAGCTCGTCCAGCAGCGGCTCGATGTCCTGCGGCTTGACCGCCACCACGAGGACGTCGGCCTCGCCGGCGGCGGCCGCGGTGGTCACCGCCCGCACCCCGTAGCGCTTGGTCAGCTCGGCGGCCCGCTCCGGGTAACGCTCGGTGAACAGCAGGTCGTCCGGGCTGCGCCCGGCCGAGAGCAGGCCGGACAGCAGCGCCTCGCCGATCATTCCGGCGCCGAGCACCGCAATCGTGGTCATGACGCGACGCTACCGCCCGCTGCGGCGGGGGCGATCGCGAGCTGGCGGGCCTGGCACACCAGCCGCCCCGCGGCGTCGACGACCTGCAGGTCCTCGTCGAACCAGCGGTCGTGCAGGGCCCTGGACTCGGCGACCACGCGCAGCCAGCCGGGCCGCGGGCGGGCCCGCAGCAGCGCGGTCAGCTGCACGGTGGGCGACCAGCCGATGCGGCCGGTGTTGAACACCACCGGCGGGCTGATGTCGCCGGCCAGCAGCGCGAACAGGGCGTCCGGCTCCTCGCCGAACGGGCGCACCCACAGGTGCAGCCGCGGCGGCAGGTCGGTGCGCCCGGCGACGAACCCGGCCGTGCCGGCGTCGAGCCGCATCCGGCAGGAGCGGGCCAGCCGGAACGTCACGCCGGCCTTCCCGGTGAGGTCAACGGCGTCGGCCGGCGGTTCGGCCGGCAGCTGGGCCAGGTCGCTGTAGTGCACCGGCCCGTCCGGCAGCCGCCCGCAAGTGATCGACGCGTCGACCCGCGGCTGGCCGTCCTGATCGAGCACGGCGCTGACCGCCGTCACGGTTCGGCCCTTCTTGCGGACGGTGACCGCGATGGTGGCCGCGCCGAACGACGGCGGCCGCAGGAACTGGGCGCTGACCGCGAGCGGGTCCGGCGAGTCGCCATCGGGGCCGCCGGTCGCGGCGATCGCCGCGCGGGCCATCACGACGAGCAGGTAGCCGCCGTGCGGCCGGTCACCGACCGCCCAGTCCGGCGAAAGGTCGGTCGCATAGGAGCCGTCCCCGATCGTGCGTACCGCCGTGGCCGGCCCGAACGCAGTCATCGTCTGGAGACCAGCGAGCGGACGAAGAACGCGGTGTTCGCCGGCCGCTCGGCGAGCCGGCGCATGAGGTAGCCGTACCACTGCGTGCCGTACGGCACGTACACCCGGACGGTGTGGCCGAGCCCGGCGAGGCGCCGCTGCTCGTCGGGGCGGACCCCGTACAGCATCTGGAACTCCATGCTGTCGGGCTTGCGCTCGTACCAGTCGGCGCGCTCGGCGATGATGTCGATCAGCCGCGGGTCGTGCGTGGCGAACATCGGGTAGCCCGCGCCGGCGAGCAGGACGTTCGCGCACCGCACGTAGTTCAGGTCGACCTCCTGCGGGTGCTCGAAGGCCACGTCGGGCGGTTCGGCGTAGGCGCCCTTGCAAAGCCTGATCCGGGAGCCCCCGGTCGCCAGCCGCCGGCAGTCCTCGAGCGTGCGGCGAAGGTAGGACTGCAGCACGGCGCCGGTGCTCGGCCAGGTCTGGCGCAGCTGGCGCAGGATCCGCAGCGTCGAGTCGGTCGTGCGGTGGTCCTCCATGTCGAGCGTGACCATCGTGGCGCACTCCTGGGCGGCCGCGCAGATGCGGGCGGCGTTGCTCAGGGCGAGCGACTCATCGAGTGCCTGCCCGACGGCCGAGAGCTTCACGCTCACCTCGGCGTGCCCGGCGAGGCCCTCGGCGTGCAGCCGATCGAGCAGCTCGAGGTAGGCCCGCACGGCCGCCTCGGCGTGCTCGTGCTGGGTGGTGTCCTCGCCCAGGTAGTCCAGCGTGGTGCTCAGCCCCGCGTCGACCAGCTCCCTGGTGGTGCGCACGGCGTCCTCGGTGGTCTCCCCGGCGACGAACCGCCGCACCACGTCCCGGCTCACCGGGGCGGTTGCGACCAGCCGCTTCACCTTCTCGTTTCCGGCGGCGGCAAGGATCAGCGAACGCAACGGGTTCACGGCGGTGACTGTATCGGCCGGCGGCGGGCCGGGCGCGCGCCTCACGGGCGGTGCGGTTCAACGGGCGGTGCGGTTCAACGGGCGGTGCGGACGGGTGCCCGGCATTGACCAGTTTGGACCAATCGTATACCAATGATCCATGCCGGGGAGTTCGGAGGGGCCGCCGCGGTCCAAGTACCTGCGGGTGCGTGACCAGCTGATGCGGCGACTGGGCAGCATGGAGCCGGGTCAGCCGTTGCCGGCCGAGCGCGAGCTGGCCGCCGAGCTCGGGGTGGCCAGGATGACCCTGCGCAAGGCCCTGGACCAGTTGGTGGCCGACTCGGTGCTGCTGCGCAGGCAGGGCTCGGGCACGTTCGTGGCGCCGCCGAAGGTCGCCCAGCGGCTGACCGCGACGTCGTTCTCCGAGGACATGCGCGCCCGCGGGCTGCACCCGGGCGCGCGCACGCTGTCGGCCGCGACCAGGCCGGCCGGGATGACCATCGGGGCGTGCCTGAAGATCCCGCCGACCGCGTTGATCCTGCAGGTCAGGCGGCTGCGACTGGCCGACGGGATCCCGATGGCGCTCGAGGAGCTGCACGTGCCCGTCGACGTCGTGCCGGGCCTGACGGGGGCGGACCTGGTGGACCATTCGTTCTACGCGCTGCTGTCCCAGCGCTACGGGCTCACGCTCGCCGGCGGTACCCAGACGATCGAGCCGACGCTCACCTCCGCCGAGGACGCGGCGGTGCTCGAGGTGGCGCCGGGGGCGCCGGCTTTCCTTTTCGAGCGGACGACCAGAACGTCCACGGGCCGGATGGTCGAGTTCGTCCGGTCGGTGTACCGGGGCGACCGGTACCGGATCGTGGTCGACCTGTTTCCGCCCGGAGTCACCGGCTCCCCGAGGACCGCCGCGGCCGGGTCTTGACGGCGTTTGACCACCCTCGAATACTGGCCAACACGGCTAGACAAATGGTCTAACTACAGGAGGGGCTCGCATGTTCTCCCGCCGCCTGAGCACGAGACTGGCCACCATCGCCTTGGCCTCGGCAACGGCGTTCACGCTCGCCGGTTGCGGCGAGGACAGCACCAGCGGCGAAAGCAGCAGCAACAACAGCCAGAGCGGTGCCGGCAAGACGCTCACCGTCTGGATCATGGAGGGGACCAACCCCGACGCGACTCCGTTCTTCGACAAGGTCAAGTCCGACTTCAAGGCGCAGACCGGCGCCGAGGTCGACATCCAGTTCGTGCCGTGGGCCAACGCCCACGACAAGTTCGTCAACGCCGTCGGCGGCGGTGAGACGCCCGACGTCGCCGAGGTCGGCACCACCTGGACCCCCGAGTTCGCCGACGCCGGCATCCTGGCCGACCTCTCCGATCGGGTGAAGGACAAGGACCCCTTGGTCGACAGCCTGGTCACGGCCGGCGAGCTGGACGGCAAGCTCTACGGCATGCCGTGGTACGCCGGCGTCCGCTCGATCGTCTACCGCGCCGACGTGTTCAACGAGCTCAACATCGAGCCGCCGACCAGCTGGGACGAGCTCGTCGCGGCCGGCCAGAAGATCAAGGCCGGCAAGCCCGACATGATCCCGTTCCCGGTTGCGGGCGACAGCACGTTCGGCCTGCTGCCGTTCATCTGGGGCGCCGGCGGCGAGGTCGCCGAGCAGGACGGCGACGCCTGGAAGTCCACGCTCGACTCCGCGCAGGCGCGCGAGGGCATCCAGTTCTACACCGACCTGGCCCTCAAGCACGGCCTTTCCACGCCCGCCGCGACCACCTGGAAGGAGACCAACCTGCGCGACGAGTTCGTCAAGGGCACGGTCGCCATGATGATCTCCGGCAGCTGGACGCCGAAGTCGATCCTGCAGAAGGCGCCCCAGCTCGAGGGCAAGATCGGCGCGTTCGGCATCCCCGGCCCGGACGGTGGGCTGTCGCGGTCCTTCGTCGGCGGCTCGCACCTGGCCGTCTTCGACAACTCCGACGAGAAGGACCTGTCCTGGAAGTTCGTCGAGCTGATGACCAGCGAGGCCAACGCCGCCGACTGGGCGAGCCAGTCGAGCTTCTTCCCCGGCATCGAATCGCTGCTGGAGAAGGCGACGGCCGCGGACGACCCGCTGGTCTCGCCGTTCGCCGCCCAGATGAAGGACGCCGGTGAGAGCGTCCCGGTCACCCCGGCCTGGGGCAAGGTCGAGGCCAAGAAGACGATCGGCGCGATGCTGCAGGCCATCCTGTCCGGCAGCAAGACGGTCGAGCAGGCGACCGCGGACGCGGCAGCGGAGATGACCGACACCTTGAAGGGCTAGGGGCGACTTGACCGAGCCCCTGGCCGCATCCATCGGGACCACGCCCGCCACCGCCGGCGGGGTTCTCGACCGGGTCCGGGTGGGTGGGTCGC
>DASSUA010000110.1:0-8225 GCA_035707525.1 Pseudonocardiaceae bacterium | reverse complement strand
CCCCTCCCCCCCGGCGTGTCGTCCGTACGCTGACGCGTGTCGTCCGTTTCGGTACGCATGTTGCACGTTTGGGGACACGGCTTGGCCGACTTCGCGCGGGTCCGCTAGCCGGTGCCGCAGTCGGGTTCGGGCTGATGAGGTTTGCCCGTCGACCGTCGCCGACGCGGCTGCCGCGCCGGCCTCGCTGGGCCGTTCATGCCGCCCCCCTTCACCGGTTTCATTCAGGGGTTCGAGGTCGACGCTCGCCCTTCCGCTCGGGCCAGCGGCCAGGCGCTGCGACACTAAAGCGTGGCTCAAATCGAGGCGCGGCGCGCCAACACACCGTTTGCTGAGATGGCGATTGGCGCCCTGTTGGCCTGGTATGGACAGTCCTTTGCCTGATGCCAAGAAACGTCGGTTGGCGAGTGTCTATCGTATGGGCGGAGTGCACGAGAAGTACCGAGGTCCGAGGTCGGGCGGGCTAGCTGGATACGCGGCAGGCGCCATGGTGATATGGCGCCAATTAAACAAGATCAGATGGCCAATGGGGGAATTCGGCAGCGTTTGGCCTGGTCACGGCAGGGGTCGGCGTCCCCGTCGAGTTCGGTCTTGTTTAATTGCGGCCATAATCGTGGCGGCCGGCTGGCTGACCGGCCGAGATGGTCAGTGCATGACCTGCGTATCCGATTTTGGTCAATTCGGGCGCGGGGTGCGCGCGACAACTCGGTTGTGGCGCGGCGGCGCGGGAGTAATAAGGGCAACACGCCGCCGACGGACGGCAGGCTGAGCTGGAGCATGCGGCCTGTCAACCAATGCGGATGACACCTGCCGGAATGTGCGACACCCGTACCAGGCCGTACCAGGTGGACGCATTCGTGCCGGAACATTCGACACGTGCACCTAAGCGCGCATCGTCGCCGGACCCGCGACGCGCGTGCCGAAGGACGCATCGTGCGCGGAACGCGCGAAACACCTACTGAAGCGGACACATGCCGCGTCCCCAGAACGTGCAACGCGTACCGAAACGTGCAACATGCGTACCGAAACGTGCAACATGCGTACCGAAACGGACGACACGCGTACCGGAACGGGCGGCACGCCGGGGACGGGGGTGGGCGCGGGGGAGGGTTGGGGGGTGGGTTGGGGTGTGGTGGGTGGGGCGTTGGGTGGGGTGGGGGCCGGGTGGTTGGCGCGGATGGTGCTGGGGCGGTTGCGGGAGCCCGTGCGGTTGCCGGTCGGGGTCGCCGAGGGTGTGGTGGGGCTGGTTTGGGCGGTGGTGGCGGCCAGGGCGGTGGCGGGTGGGATGCCGGGGTGGTGGGTGCCGGCGCCGGCGGCGTTGGGGTGGCTGGCGGTTGTGCTTACCGCTACGGACGTGGCGCAGCGGCGGCTGCCGAATGTGATCACGATGCCGGCGTATCCGGTTGCGGGGGCGCTGCTGGTGGTCGTGTGCGGTGCTGGCGGAGGCGTCGGGCTTGGCGTGCGTGCGGCGGTGGCGGGGGCGCTGCTGCTGGCGGTGTACGCGACGGTGCACCTGGTGGCGCCCGGGCAGCTTGGTGCCGGTGACGTCAAGCTGGCCGGGGTGGTGGGGCTGGCGCTCGGCGCGATGGGGTGGCCGGCGGTGCTGGTCGGGCAGGTGATCGCGGCGGTGGTGACGGTCGGGTTCGCGGTGGGCACGGCGGGGCGGCGCGGGTCGCCGCACGGTCCCGGCATGCTTGCGGGAGCGTTGCTGCTGGCCGTGTTCCCCGGCACCGTCGCGGTGGTTGGGTGATGCGAGGATGGCCTCGTGTTGCGCTGGCTCACCGCGGGCGAGTCCCACGGCCCGGCGCTGGTCGCCGTCCTGGAGGGGATGGTGGCGGGCGTCGAGCTGACCACCAAGGACATCACCGCCGAACTGGCCCGCCGCCGCCTCGGCTACGGCCGGGGGGCGCGGATGAAGTTCGAGGCTGACGAGGTCGAGGTCATCGGTGGTATCCGGCATGGCCGCACGCTCGGCGGGCCCATCGCGATCAGGGTCGGCAACATCGAGTGGTCGAAGTGGCAGACGGTCATGGCCGCCGACCCGGTCGAGCCCGGGCTGCTCGCAGCGCAGGCCCGCAACGCGCCGCTCACCCGGCCCCGCCCCGGCCACGCCGACCTCGCCGGCATGACCAAGTACGGGTTCGACGACGCCCGGCCGGTGCTGGAGCGGGCCAGCGCGCGCGAGACGGCCGCCAGGGTCGCGCTGGGCACGGTGGCCAAGGCGTTCCTGCAGCAGGCGCTCGGCGTCGAGGTGATCTCGCACGTCGTCGCCCTCGGCACGGTCGCTGCCCCGGCCGACGCCAGGCCCACGCCGGCCGACCTGTCCGCGGTCGACGACAGCCCGGTCCGCGCCTTCGACCGGGGGGCATCCGATGCCATGGTCGCCGAGGTCGACCTGGCCAAGCGGGAGGGCGACACGCTCGGCGGGGTGATCGAGGTGATCGTCTACGGGCTGCCCGTCGGGCTCGGTTCGTTCGTGCAGGCCGACCGCCGGCTCGACGCCAGGCTCGCCGGCGCGCTCATGAGCATCCAGGCGATGAAGGGCGTCGAGATCGGCGACGGCTTCGAGACCGCCCGGCGGCGCGGCAGCGCCGCGCACGACGAGATGTCGCCCGGGCCGGACGGTGTGGTCCGGGCCACCAACCGGGCCGGCGGGCTCGAGGGCGGCATGACCAACGGGGAGCCGCTGCGCGTGCGGGTCGCCATGAAGCCGATCTCCACCGTGCCCCGCGCGCTGTCCACGGTGGACGTCGCGACCGGCGAGCCGGCCGTGGCAATCAACCAGCGCTCCGACGTCTGCGCCGTTCCGGCGGCCGGGGTGGTGGCCGAGGCGATGGTCGCGCTGGTGCTCGCCGATGCCGGCCTGGAAAAGTTCGGCGGCGACTCGCTCGCCGAGACGGCGCGCAACGCAAACGCCTACAGGCGGGCGGGCCGATGAGCCCGATCCTGGTGCTGGTCGGCCCGCCGGGCGCCGGCAAGACGACGACCGGCCGGCTGATCGCCGAGCGGCTCGGGGTGGGCCTGCGCGACACCGACGCCGACGTGGAGGCCAGCGCGGGCAAGGCCGTCAGCGAGATCTTCACCGAGGACGGTGAGCCCGCGTTCCGGGAGCTGGAGCGGCAGGCCGTGCTGCTGGCGCTGGCCGAACACGACGGCGTGCTGGCGCTGGGCGGCGGCGCGATTCTCGACGCTGGCACCCGGGCGGCGCTTCGCGGCCACCGGGTGGCGTTCCTGAAGGTCGGCATGGCGGAGGGCGTGCGGCGCACCGGCCTGTCGACCGCCCGGCCGCTGCTGTCGGGCGTCAACCCGAGGGCGACGTTCAAGTCGTTGCTGGACGCGCGGCTGCCGCTGTACCGCGAGGTCGCCACGGTGGAGGTCGACACCGACGCCGCCGATCCCGATCAGGCCGCCGACCAGGTGCTCGACGCCCTGGGCGCCATTCCGGGAGGACCAACCGCATGACCGCGAGCACGATCACGGTCGCGGGGGAGCGGCCGTACGACGTCGTCATCGGCAGGGGACTGCGCGGTGCCCTCATGGCGCGGCTGGCGGACGCCACCACGGTCGTCGTGGTGCACCAGCCCGCGCTCGCCGCGGCCGCGCAGGGGTTGCAGTCGGAGCTGACGGGCGCGGGCGTCGACGCGCACCGGGTCGAGGTGCCCGACGCCGAGGACGGCAAGACGATCGCGGTCGCCGGCTACTGCTGGGAGGTGTTCGGCAAGATCGGCCTGACCCGCTCGGACGCCGTGGTCGGCCTCGGCGGCGGCGCGGTGACCGACCTGACCGGGTTCGTAGCGGCGACGTGGATGCGCGGGATCCGGGTCATGCACGCGCCGACCACGCTGCTCGGCATGGTGGACGCGGCGATCGGCGGCAAGACCGGGATCAACACCGAGGCGGGCAAGAACCTGGTCGGCGCCTTCCACGTGCCGGCCGCGGTGCTGGCCGACCTCGACGCGCTGGCGACGCTGCCGCGCGAGGAGCTGATCTCCGGCATGGCCGAGGTGGTCAAGGCCGGGTTCATCGCCGACCCCGCGATTCTCGACCTGATCGAGCAGGACCCCGCGCGGGCCACCGACCCCGGCGGGGACGTGCTGCCCGAGCTGATCCGCCGGGCGATCCAGGTAAAGGCCGCCGTGGTGGCGGCCGACCTGCACGAGTCGCACCTGCGGGAGATCCTCAACTACGGGCACACCCTCGGCCATGCGATCGAGCACCGGGAGGGTTACCGGTGGCGCCACGGCGCCGCCGTCTCGGTCGGCATGGTGTTCGCCGCCGAGCTCGCCAGGCACGCGGGCCGCCTCGACCCCGGCATCGCCGACCGGCACCGCCGCGTGCTGGCCGCGCTCGGCCTGCCCGTGTCGTACCCGGGCGGTGCCCTGGACGAGCTGCTCGACGCCATGCGCACCGACAAGAAGGCGCGCGGTGCCATGCTGCGTTTCGTCGTGCTCGACGGGTTGGCCAGACCCGGCCGGCTGGAGGGGCCGGACCGGCCGCTGCTGGAGGCGGCCTATGCGGCCATTAGCGAGGGTGGGTAGGGCGTGAAGGTACTGGTGCTCAACGGGCCGAACCTCGGCCGGCTCGGCAAGCGCGAGCCGCGGGTGTACGGCCACACCACCCATGACGACCTGGCTCGGCTGTGCCAGCGGGCCGGCGCCGAGCTCGGCCTGGACGTCGAGGTGCGGCAGACCGAGCACGAGGGCGAGCTGATCGGCTGGCTGCACGAGGCCGCCGACGAGGCCACCCCGGTCGTGCTCAACGCGGGCGCCTGGACGCACTACTCGATCGCGATCGGCGACGCCTGCGCCCAGCTCACCGCGCCGCTGGTCGAGGTGCACATCAGCAACGTGCACAAGCGCGAGCCGTTCCGGCACCACTCGTACGTCAGCGCGCACGCCAGCGGGCTGATCGTCGGCCTCGGCGTGCGGGGCTACGAGCTGGCCCTGCGCTGGATCGCAGCCGAGCGCGCCCCGGCCGATAGCGGGCCCTAGCACAGCCGCGAGCAGAGGAACTCGGCGACGTCGGAAAGCGCGCGCTGCTCGTTGGCCCTGCTGGTGAACCCGTGCCCCTCATCGGGGTAGACGTCGTAGCGGACGTCGACCCCGCGCGAGCGCAGCTTCTCGACGATCTGGTCACTCTCGGCCTGCACGACCCGCGGGTCCTTCGCCCCTTGGACGATGAACAGCGGCGCGACGATCGCGTCGGCGTAGGTGATGGGGGAGCGCGACATCAGGAAGTCCGCCTCGGTCTCCGGGTCGCCGACCCAGCGCGCCATGAGCGGGCGCCAGGTCGGCGGCACCGAGCGGGCGAACGTGACCAGGTTCGACGGCCCGACGACCGACACCCCGGCGGCGAACAGCGACGGCAGCCGGGACAGGCAGGACAGCGCGGCGAACCCGCCGAACGAGCCACCGAACACGGCGATCCGGTCCGGCCGCACCCAGTCGAGCTCCCGCAGCAGCCGCACCGCGTGCTCGAAGTCGCCGAGCTCCGCGCCGCCGAAGTCGCGCAGGATCAGCCGCTGGTAGGTCTTGCCGTAGCCGGTGGACCCGCGCACGTTCGGTGCGAGCACCCCGATGCCCTGGGCCAGCAGGTACTGGTACAGCCCGGAGTAGGCGTACGTCGGGCGCTCCTGGGCCTCCGGGCCGCCGTGGATGGACAGCACCACCGGGAAGTGCCCGTCGCCCGCCGGCCGGTACAGCCACGCCGGTATGCGCCGGCCGTCGTGGGTGGGGAACCTGATCAGCTCCGGCCGCACCGGCTCGACCTCGGCGAGCCCTGGCGGCCGGGTGTCGGTCAGGTACCGGAACGCGCCGGTGCGCGGACCGGCCGCGCCCAAATCCACGATGGCGAGCTCTGTCGGCCGGGTCGCCGCGTTGAACAGGAACGCCGCCGTGGAGCCGTCCGCCGACACGGTCAGCGCGGTGATCACCCCCTGCGGAACGTCGGGCAGGTCGACCGGCACCTCGCCGCGGGTGACGTACGGCCGCGACACGCCGTCGACGTTGACGACCCAGACCAGGGTGCCGCCATCCGCGGACACCGCGACGTCCTCGACGTCCCAGTCCGGCCGGTGCACCGGTTCGATCCGGTCGGTGCCCAGGTCGTACCGGACCAGTGCCGTCGTCTCACCGCCGGCGTCGGTCCGCAGGTAGCAGCCGCTGGAGTCGGCCAGCCACGGCCCAGGGACGTACATCGCCGGCTCGTCGCCGCGCCGGGTGATCGCCCTGGTCTTCAGGTCCGGGTCGGCCAGGTCGGTGAGGTAGCACGTCGAGTCGTTGTTGGACCGTAGCCCGACGGCCAGCAGCCACCGGCCGTCCGGGGACACCGCCCAAGGGGACATCATCTCGCCTGGCGTCGACTCGATCCGGCCCACGGCACCGGTCACCAGGCCGTGCACGAGGACGTCCTGCACGCCGGGGTCGCGGTCGTTGCCGGCGTAGACCAGCGTCGCGCCGTCCGGGGTGAACGGCGCGACCGCCAGCTCGTGCTGGCGGCCGTCGGCCGAGCTGAGCCGGCGCGGTTCGCCGCCGGCGGCCGGCACCACGTAGATCTGGTACTGCTCGTCGCCGTGGTGGTCGGCGCTGAAGGCGATCGTCGAGCCGTCCGGCGACCAGGCGACGACGCGCACCGCATGGTCGGTGTAGTGGGTGAGCTGCCGGGCCGGCCCGCCGTCGACGGGCCGGACCCAGAGGTTGAACTGGCCCGACACGTTCGACGAGTACGCCAGCTGGGTGCCGTCCGGCGACAGCGAGAGCGTCGCCTGGAAACGCTGCTTTGGCACGAAGGCGTGGAAGTCTGTCACTGTCCCTCCATTGGGCGCTGTCCCTCCATTGGGCGCTGTTCCTCCATTGGGCGGCGGTGCGGGATCGTCGCCAGGTAGATGTCGATCGGGACCGAGCCGGGTGCCCGCTGCGCTCTCGGCCGGTCGACGTAGGGCCGCAGTACCTCGCGCAGCGCCGCGTTCAGCGCGGTCAGCTCCTCGGCGGTGAGGTGCGTGATCAGGAACGTCTCGCCGCCGGCCTCCTGCCACGGCTCGGGGAACTCCGTTCGGGTCCGCCGCCACTGCAGCACGCGCTGCCGGTGCTGCTGGTCGAGGATCGTCATCAGGGCCTGCGCGGCGCGCCGGCCCTCGTCGTCCAGCGAACGGCCGACGATCGACATGCCTTCCTCGGCGAGCTGCCACGGGCGCTGCCGGCCGGTGCCACCGGGGGCCTCCGTGACGAAGCCGTGCCTGGCCAGCAGCCGCAGGTGGAACGAGCAGTTGGCCGGCGTGGTGTCCAGCACGGCGGCGGCCTCGGTCGCGGTCAGCGGGCCCTCGTCGAGCAGCTCGAGCAGGCGCAGCCGCAACGGGTGGCTCAGCGCCCGGAGGTCGCGCGGGTCGCTCAGCTGGCGACCGTCGAAAGACATCTTTCGAAAGTAGTGTTTCAAACTCGGCTGCGTCAACGACATGCCGACATCGGGGACCGATTAGGGTGCAAGGCGTGCCGGAAACCCACGCCAGACGCCGCGCCGCGCTGCGCTCAGTCCTGCGCGCCGCCGAACTGGACGCCCTGCTGGTGACCAACCTGCTGAACGTCCGATACCTGACCGGATTCACCGGGTCCAATGCCGCGCTGCTGGTCGGTGCCGATGACGAAGGCGCCGATGAGGATGGCGGGACGCTGTTCTGCACGGACGGCCGCTACGACACCCAGTCGGCGGCGCAGGTCCCGGACCTGCGGCGGCTGATCGAGCGCCCGTGCGATCTCGCGCTGGCCAGGGCGGCCGCCGGCGGCGGCGTCCGGCGCGTCGGGTTCGAGAGCCACCACGTGACGGTCGACGGCCTCACGGCGCTGACCGAACAGACGCGGACCGAACAGGCGCGGACCGAACAGGCGCTGACCGAACAGGCGCTGACCGGCCTGGCGGAGGGCTGCGAACTCGTGCGGGCGCCGGGCATGGTCGAGCGCCTGCGCGTGGTCAAAGACGACGCCGAGGTGGAGGCGCTGCGGATGGCGTGCTCGGCGGCCGACGCGGCGCTGGCCGACCTGCTGGAGCAGGGCGGCATCGCGCCCGGCCGGACCGAGCTCGAGGTCGGCCGCGACCTGGAGTCCCGGATGCGCGACCACGGCGCCCACGGCCCGTCGTTCGAGTCGATCGTGGCCACCGGGGCCAACTCCGCGGTGCCGCACCACCGTCCGACGCCGGCCGTGCTGCGGCAGGGTGACCTGCTCAAGCTCGACTTC
>DASSUA010000109.1:0-2711 GCA_035707525.1 Pseudonocardiaceae bacterium | reverse complement strand
CGGGTCGCCGAGCTAGGCGGTCGCAGCGGGCTCACCGCCGCCCGGCTTCTGGCCGCGCTGCATCCGGACCAGGTCGAGTACACCCTGCTCGACGAGTCACCGGCGCTGCTGGCGACGGCCGCGCAGCGCCTGGCCGGCCTGCCACACGCGGTTCGCCTGCGCCGGTTCGGCGCCGCCATGGACGCCGACCTGGTGCACCGCTTCGACGTCGTGATCGCCAACAACTCCCTGCACCGGATGGCCGACCCGGCGGACGGCCTGAACGCGGCCCGCCTGCTGCTGGCCCCCGGCGGCGAGCTGCACGCGCTGGAAAGCGGCGAGCTCTCGCCGCTCGGACTGCTCACCGTCGCCTTCCCGGAACGCGGCTTTGCCGCGGGCAACCCGCTGCGGCCCGCGGACCGGTGGCGCCGGTTGCTGGCGCGCGCCGGGTTCGCCGGCAGTGCCGAGCCCGACGCGGGCCGGCTGATCCGGTTGCGCGCGCGACGCCCCGTGACCGCCGCCGCGATCGACGCCACCGGGATCGGGGACTGGCTGGCCGAGCGGCTGCCGCGGTACCTGGTGCCCGACCGGTTCGCCGTGCTCACCAGCCTGCCGCTGTCGCGCAACGGCAAGGTGGACCGCGCCGCCGTCGCCCGGCTGCTCGAGACCGCTGGCGACGCGGCACCGCGCGGCGAGCTGGTCGCGCCGTCGACCCCCGTCGAGCGGATCGTTGCCCAGGTCTGGGCGCAGCTGCTCGGCGTCGAGGTCGGCCGCGACGACGACTTCTTCGCCCTGGGCGGGGACAGCCTGCTCGCCACCAGGATGGCGGCCAGGCTGCGCGCCGCCGGAGTCGACGCCGTGCAGCTGCGCCAGCTGTTCGCCACGCCCCGGCTGTCGGACTTCGCCGCGACGCTGCGCGTGGCCTGCGACGGCCCCGAGGCGGCCGGGCTCACTGCCGACCCGGTGCATCGGCACGAGCCGTTCCCGGCGACCGACGTCCAGCGGGCGTATTGGCTGGGCCGGCGCGAGGAGTTCGCGCTCGGGGGCGTCGCGACCCACTACTACACCGAGTTCGACGGCGAGGACGTCGACCTCGATCGGCTCGAAGACGCCTGGAACCGGCTGATCGACCGGCACGAGATGCTGCGCGCGGTCTTCGACGACGAGGGCCGGCAGCGGATCCTCGCGCAGGTCCCGCGGCTGCGGATCCCGGTCACCGTGGCCGGGGCCGACCCGGGCGGCGCGCTCGACCGCCTGCGCGAGGCGATGTCACACCAGGTGCTCGACCCGTCCCGGTGGCCGCTGTTCGACGTGCGCGCGGTGCGCTACGGCGACCGCACCCGTATCGGGGTCAGCCTGGACAACCTGATCCTCGACGGGCTCAGCATGCGGATCCTGGTCACCGAGCTCGCGACCCTCTACGACGGCCCCGCCGCGCAGCTCGATGGCACTGCGCAGCTCGATGGCACTGCGCAGCTCGATGGCACAGCGCAGCTCGATGGCACTGCGCAGCTCGATGGCACAGCGCAGCTGCCGCCGGTGCGCGCCTCGTTCCGCGACTACGTCCTGTCCGCCGCACCGGACGAGGCGGCGGTGGCGGCCGCCCAGCGGTACTGGCGGGAACGGCTGGCCACGATGCCGCCCGCGCCCCAGCTGCCGCTGCGGGCCGACCCGAGGTCGCTGGTCAAACCGCGGTTCGTCCGGCGCGAGGCGACGCTTGCCGCCGGCGACTGGCAGCGGGTCGTCGAGCTGGCCCGCCAGCACGGGCTGACCCCGTCGACCGTGCTGCTGACGTGCTTCGCGGCGGTGCTGTCGGCGTGGAGCGCCCGCCCGGACCTGACGATCAACCTGACCCTGTTCGACCGGCGCGAGGTGCACCCGGACATCAACCACATCCTGGGCGACTTCACGTCCCTGCTGCTGCTCGGCCACGAGCCGGCGGCGGGGGAGTCGTTCCTGCAGGGGGCGCGCCGGCTGCAGGGCCAGCTGTGGGCCGACCTCGAGCACCGCGACGTGTCCGCGGTGTGGGTGCTGCGCGAACTGGCCCGCCGCACCGGAGCCGGGGACACCGCCATGCCGGTCGTGTTCACCAGCGCGCTCGGCGTCGCCGACGAGGTCACCGGGCACAAGGCGCAACGGTTCCCGCGGCGCGGATGGGGAATCTCGCAGACGCCGCAGGTGTGGCTGGACCACCAGGTGTATGAGGAGCACGGCGCGCTGCGCTTCAACTGGGACGCGGTGGGGGAGCTGTTCCTGCCGGGGGTGCTGGACGCGATGTTCGATGCGTACCGGCGGGTGTTGGCGTGGCTGGTTGACGGTCGGTGGGGCCGGTCGTTGCCGGTGTTGGTGCCCGATGCGCAGCTCGGGGTTCGGGCGGCGGTGAATGCGACCGGTGCGCCGGTTCCGGCCGGGACGCTGCACGGGGGCTTCTTCGCCAACGCGGCTGCACAGCCGGATCGGGTTGCCTGCAGGTGGTCGGACACCGACCAGCACAACCGGCGGTGGACCTATGGCGAGTTGGCGGATCGGGCGTTGCGGGTTGCCGGTTGGTTGCGGCACAGGCACGGCGTTCGGCCCGGTGATGCGGTCGCGGTCACGCTGCCGAAGGGGCCGCTGCAAATCGCCGCCGTGCTTGGGGTGTTGGCCGCCGGTGCCACCTACGTCCCGATCGGGGTCGACCAGCCGACACACCGGCGGGACACGATCGCCGGCACGGCGGGTTGCCGGGTTGG